>ONAX01000052.1 GCA_900315875.1 uncultured Eubacteriales bacterium
GAGCTATTGGAATGTATTTTATTAATTTTTGAAAGAAGAATTTTAATGTTTAAAAGGTTATTATCAATCATTATGACAACCGTGATAATCTGTTCGATTACTGTTTTTTCAGCTAATGCGGAATCGGCAAATCGAAAATATACACCGGCGATGTCATTTTTAAACGAATATTTACACGATTTAAAGAACGGCGATATCGACAAAGCTTTAAGGCAACACCGCACAATTGAAAAGTTATCGAAAATATGATATAATTTAATCATGAACAGACAGATGACACTGGCAGAAATGAATGATGAGTTCGGTGCAGCCAGAACCAACAAAAAAGATTTTCTGAATAAAATGGATAGCATAATTCCGTGGAACACATTCGTAAAAGAAATAGAGCCGTACTATTACAAAGGAGAGCGCGGCAATAAACCATACCCACTGGGATGTATGAGATTCTGTACAGTCGTGCATTTACGGAGTTTTGCTGTATCAACTCGCCGGATGAAGTGCCCGACGGAGATACGATCGGACGATTCAGAAACCTGTTGAACAAACACGGATTACAGCAAACGATCTTTGAAACAGTAGTCGATCTGCTGCTGAAAAGAGGCTTGCTTCTGAAAAAAGGTACCATTGTAGATTCAACATTTATTGAAGCACCATCATCTACTAAAAACAAGGAAAAGAAAAGAGATCCGGAAGCACATTCCACTAAAAAGGGCAATACATGGCACTTTGGATACAAAATGCACATTGGTGTAGACCGTGACAGTGGGCTTGTTCATCATGTAAAAACGACATCAGCAAACGAACATGATGTAACAGCAACAAGTGAGTTGATGCACGGTGAAGAAGAAACGTTGCATGGTGATAGCGGCTACATTGGTGCAAATAAACGTCCCGAAGCAATAAAGAAAAACAAGAACGGCAAGAAAATCAAGTACATCATTAACAGAAAGCAATCATCTATCAACAAGCTCTCTAAAAGCGGACAATAAAGAGAGAACATGAGAAATCATCCGTTCGCTGCAAAGTTGAACATGTTTTTGCAGTTGTAAAAAGACTTTTCGGTTATCGTAAAACACGATACCGAGGACTGCGAAAACAGATGCTGAAAAGCTATATCATGTTCGCACTGGCGAATCTTTATCTGGCTGACAGAAAATCTCTGTCGGTCTGATTTGGTTTACCTTGTGAGCAAAAATAGGATACTCTTATCACACTCGGCATATTTGCCGGGTGTTTTTCTTTACCTTTAATATTTTTCTTGATATATGCGGTGTTGCCTTAAACCTTCAGCCTGGGCATGCATATTTTGTTGTCTCAGATGCTGATCACAGTGAAATTGAAAATAGGTTGAGATACGAAGTGTTGCCTTTGATAAAAGAATACCTTCTTGATGGTATGCTCGCTCGTGCCAAAGATGATTTCGTTAATTATTTCCGTAAAAGAATTAACGAGGAGATGTTTAAATAATGGAGAAGCTCTTTTTTCAAATGCCGTGTCTGTCAGAGTCATATGAAATCCGGAGCCAAGAGATATATGAGCGGCTTTTTGATAAAAGTGTCGACAAGCGGTATTTAGAAAGCGCCGTTCAAAAATTCCTATGATAGCTTTTTACTGATCTTTGTAAAATCCATAAATTCACCTTCTTTATATATTATAACGATCACTCACACTGGTATTAATCTGATTATAGCACAGCAGAATCGAAAAATCCATATAATCCCTCATCACCGGCCCCAATAGGCGGCTTTGCCGCCGCGCGTTGTCGCTCGTTACACTCGCTCTGAACCAGCACTCAAAGTTTTATCGCCGCAATTCGCATTTATCCCGGAATTATTTTCACACTAACCTAATCACGATAAATTCATTTTATATAAATTATATTATATCGGAAAAATAAATTGCATTTGTACCGGCAGATGTTTATAATATAGTTAATCAGGACAGCAAAAAAGCAATACTCTCATACGTCAAAAAAGGAAGTGACGCCATGATATATACACTGACCCTGAACCCATCAATAGATTATGTTGTCGAGCTTGACCGATTTTCAAGCGGCATTACAAACCGTTCGAACCATGAAGAGTACTATGTCGGCGGCAAGGGAATCAATGTGTCATACATTCTGTCGCAGCTCAAAACAGAAAGCACTGCTCTGGGATTTATCGCCGGTTTTACGGGTAATGAGATTGAGCACAGACTCGGGGATATGGGAATATGCTCAGATTTCATCCGGCTGAAAAACGGCATTTCCAGAATCAATATAAAACTCAGAGCCGGAGAGGAAAGCGAAATAAACTGTCAGGGACCATCCCCTGACGATGAGGAAATCTCGCTGCTTATGGAAAAAATCGACCGCATATCGGACGGGGACACACTCATTCTCGCAGGCAGTGTACCAAAAACAACATCCGCCGATATTTATGAAATAATTCTCGGGCGTGTTGCCGATAAGAATATAAGGACAGTTGTCGATGCGGCAGGACAGCTACTTTTGAGCTGCCTTCACTGCCGTCCGTTTCTCATAAAGCCGAACCGTCAGGAGCTGTCCGAGCTGTTTTGCAGGGATGTCAGGACAGAACAGGAAACAGAGGAATGTGCGCATGAGCTTATGTACCTCGGAGCACAAAATGTCATAGTATCACTCGGTGCAGACGGAGCCGTGCTGTTTGCAGATAATGGAAAGACATATCATTCAGGCGTACTGCACGACAGGGTAATAGGCACCGTGGGTTCCGGAGATTCCATGGTTGCAGGCTTTGTGGCAGGTTATCAGCAGCAGCAGGATTATGAATATGCGCTGAAACTCGGCACGGCATGCGCAAATGCTACGGCATTTTCAAATGGGCTTGCATCACGGGAAAAGATAGACGAAATATTCAACAGACTTTGAAGACAAAAAGAGTAAAGAGGTGACAGAAATGCTGAAAGGAACAGGAGTATCCGGCGGAATAGGAATCGGCAGAATTCTGCTTGCAGAGGAACACTCCCTCGAATATACGCCCGGACAGGTAACGGATACGCACTCTGAAACAAAGCGTCTGCGTGACGCAGTACGGCTGTTCTGCGAAAAGACCGAAAAGCAGGCGCAGTCCCTGATGATTTCCGCCGGCAAAGAGGAAGCCGAAATCATGCGCGGACATATTGCAATAGCAAACGACCCCTTTATGCTCACAGAGGTAGAAAAGCTTATTTCAGGCGGGCAGTGCGCCGAAGCTTCGTTTGAGAGTATGTGCGACATGTTCATACAGATATTTTCCTCAACTGACGACGACGTTACAAAACAGAGAGCCGAGGATGTGCGGGATGTCAAAACAGGAGTTCTGGCAATACTTCTTGGTGTGAGCACGGCAAGTCTTTCCGACGCTCCTGCCGGAACGATAATCTGCGCCAAAGAGCTTACTCCATCCATGCTTGCAGAAATAAATAAGGAAAACATAGTCGGCATACTGACAGAAACCGGCAGCACAACCTCCCACAGTGCAATACTTGCACGCGTCATGGACATACCGGCAGTAATGAGCGTCCCCGGCATCATGGCAGCAGCCAAGGATAAAGATACTGCCATTATCGACGGTACAACAGGCGACGTTATTCTTTCACCGGACGAAGAACAGCTCGAAAAATATACAGCAGCGCGGGAAACACTTCTTCGGCAGCGCGCAGAGCTTGAAAAATTCCGGGGAAAAGTAACCGCGTCTGCTGACGGAACGGTATATAAGCTTGTATGCAATATAGGCAAGCCCGACGATGCAATAAAGGCAATGGAAGCAGACGGCGAGGGCGTCGGTCTTTTCAGAACGGAATTCCTGTTTATGGATAAAACGTCAGTCCCGACAGAGGAGGAGCAGTTTAACGAATACAAAAGGGCAGCGCTTATCCTCCGCGGAAAGCCGCTTATCATCAGAACCCTTGACATAGGCGGCGACAAGGATATCCCATACCTGGGACTTGCAAAAGAGGAAAATCCCTTTATGGGCTTTCGGGCTATCAGATACTGCCTTAAAAACCAGGAGCTGTTCCGCACTCAGCTTCGCGCGATACTGCGTGCAAGCGCTTTCGGCAATGTAAGCATAATGTTCCCCATGATAACCTGCGTCGAGGAAGTCAGAGAAGGCAGGGCACTTGTTGAGGAGCTTAAAGCCGAGCTCAGACTTCAGGGCACAGCCTTTGACGAAAATATTCAGATCGGCATTATGACAGAAACCGCTGCTTCGGGCGTTATAGCCGACCTGCTTGCAAAGGAATCCGACTTTTTCAGCATCGGTACAAACGACCTGACAGGTTATACAATGGCAGCAGACAGAGGAAACAGCGATGTTTCATATCTGTATTCACCCCTGCAGCCCGGCGTGCTGAGGATGATAAAATCCATTACAGAAGCTGCTGCCGCTGCCGGCATACCGGTCGGAATGTGCGGAGAGGCTGCGGCAGATCCGATGATGATTCCGCTGCTTTTGTCCTTCGGCCTGACCGAATTCAGCGTTTCGGCACCGAGCGTGCTCACTGTAAGAAAATGTATTTCCTCATGGACAAAGGCAGGGGCTGACAGGGTTACCGAAAAAGTAATGTCGCTTTCGACGCAGAAGGAAATAGAGGAGTACCTCAAAACTGTCGTAAAATAAAAAACAGTACGCGCACACAAAGCTGTAAGCGCACTGTAAAATATTCAAAAGGGGCGGTGAATATTTCACTGCCCCATTTTATCATGTCCTGAAATGCAGCTCCTTGCCCATTGCTGCAGCTTCTTCTTTTATTTTTGCCTTATCCTTATACATCATTCTGTCGGCTTCCTTTATCATATCCTCAAGGCTTTTATTATTGTCGCAGCATATACCGAATGCACAGGAATAACCCGATGCATCAACCGAGCTTCGCATCTTGAAGACAAGCTGCTCGATGTGATTCTGATCGCCGTGACAGCAAATTACGATAAATTCGTCGCCACCGACGCGGTAAACTGTTTCACGGGTCGTGGTTGGCTGCAGTATGCACTCAGCTATCTTTTTTATAGCCTTATCGCCCTCATCGTGACCCATAGTATCGTTTATCCATTTAAGCTCGTTCATATCTATTGATATAATCCCGGAAACCATTCTTTCCTTCCGCTTCATATAACGGTTGAACGTCTGACGGTTGAAAAGCTTTGTAAGAGGATCGCGTTTTGTGTACTGTGAATAGGTATATACATAATACAACAGTACTTCCGCCGCATATGTAGGATTGATAAGAACGTCATATCCGACGAATGACAAAATCACGGAAAACGTGGATGTAAGTGCTGTAAAAAGAACTATGATACCTTCCTCAGCATAATTCTTTGAAAATCTGCGCATTGAAACATAGTACAGATACAGCACATAAAAAACACATGTAATGTGAGGGAGGTAGCCGATAGGTCCGCGTCAGAAGTGGTTATTTGCATCAAAGGAGTAGGAAATGTCCGTAAAGAAAGCCGAAAATGAAGCAACAACATTCAGCAGACCCGGAACTGCGACTATCCAGCTTACGCCGTTGTACACAATAGTTATGATAACATATATTATCATCGGACGCAGGCTGTAACACATCGCCGAAAGCAGTATCCTCCACACGGTCGGATACGGCAGATCAGCAAAATAATGAACATACCGCAGAGCATTACCAAAAGTACGTATTGTTCCGCGATATTCTGTATTACAATCTCCATAGGCATTTACCCCATTTTTTCAGCTAAGGTATGTAAGCAGTATTCGCACTGCCTTGTCTGCGGCGCTTCGTGAAAAGGTAGAATATTCAACTCCCGGGTCATCGCTTGTGCAGTCATCGGAAATCGAGCGGAGAATACAGAACGGAACACGGTTAATGTAGCAGACATGGCCTATACTGCCGCCTTCCATTTCGCAGGCAATAGCGCCGAATTTGCGCATAAGCTTTTCACGTGCGTCGTTGCTGCCGATAAAGATATCCCCCGTTGCAACTGTTCCGACTGTGTAGTCGATATCTCCCAGTCTTCTGCAGACGTCAGCAATCTCCCCGCTGAGTGTGCTGTCGCAGGGGATGTACATAATACTTTCATCCTCCAGAAACAGTGTACCGCGCTCATCGCCGATGACCTCGGTATTCATATCGTGCTGCACTGCCCTGTCGGCAATTACAACGCTGCCTATATGAGTTTTAGCGGACGTGCTGCCGGCAATTCCGGTATTGATTATCCTGTCGGGGTGGTAGCGGAGTATCATGGTCTGCGCGCATACTGCTGCATTGACCTTACCGACACCGCATTTTGCCACGACAACATCGTGTCCTCCGATTTTTCCGCTTGTAAATCTCATAGTACTTATTGTTTCTGTTACGGGATTTTCCATTTCGGAAATAAGTCCGTTTACTTCAATATCCATTGCTCCGATTATGCCTGTCATATTTATTCTCCTTTGAAGACCATTTATTCAAGATTGCCGCTGAGCAGCATTATTGCCGTCAGAGCCGCAAGCGGTGCTGTTTCGGCGCGCAGTATGCGCGGACCGAGCGTTGCCCTGTCGCAGCCGCTGTCGCACAGAAGCTGAACCTCGTCCCCGGAAAAACCTCCCTCGGGGCCAATAAAAACGGCAATTTTTTTATCCTGCGCTCCGACAAGCTCTCTCAGCGGTGCTCCGCCGCCCTCATAGAACAGTATGGAGCGGTCATAATCCTTCAGCATCCGGGCTGCTTCCTGCAGCTCAGTCAGCATGCCGACCTGCGGCACGATACCCCTGCGTGACTGCATTGCAGCCTGCAGCGCGATTTTCTGATATCTTGCAAGCTTCTTTTCAAAGCTCTTTTTATCCGGACGTGCCACGCATCTGCTTGTCAGAACCGGAACTATGGCATGAACGCCGAGCTCCACGGATTTTTGTATTACTGTTTCCGGCTTATCGCCCTTTGTCATTGCAAAAAACAACGTAACGTCTACATCCGGCTCATGGAAGCATTCCTCGTCATCGCAGATTCTCACATGAACGCCCTCGCCGTCTATTGACTCTATCATGCTTTTATGCTCGGTTTTATCCGGGCTGCAAAGAGTAATTACCTCCCCGACGGACATGCGCAGGGATTTTGTTATATGTACAGCGTCCTCCCCGTCTATCACAAGTCTGTCGCCTACCGACGGATGACTGCCAATAAAAAACCAGTCCATATTATACCCCATTTAATTAATTGAATATTTCAGTAAAAATACTTTCAGCTTTCCGTTCTTATTTCACGTTCCTGTTTTCTTATCATGTAATCACGCAGCTTCTGCAGCCTGAAACGGTTGTAGCGCTGAATAATAACAAACGGAATATTTCCGACAAGCAGGCAAATCGTCAAAAAAAGCGCAACCCAGAAATCATTAATCACGAAAAGAACCACGGCAAAAAAGCAGTTCAACCTATGGTTCCATTCTCCACGGCAGGTCTCCATAATGAACTCATTCAGGTAATCAACCGAAACATCGTCAAGGTGATCCTTTGAAAATCCGTCCTTACCGATATGCTGCGGAAGAGCATCCTTCCATTTCTGTATTTTCAGGGTATTGGTATAGAATTTGCCGCCGCGTTCCCATTTTTCAGGAAGATACATTCTTTTTCTTTCATCGAAATGTTTTGTATCTATAAAAACACACAGAAAAAACACGGCATAGTGCCAGACGGTACCGAGAAGCAGATTTATCACGAGAATATTCAGTATCGGCTGCTCCCTGAGCATCTCTTTTCCTCCATTTCATTATCATATATACATTATAACAGACTTTTCTCCGTATTTCAACCGGCAGCGTAACGCTGCACTCATTTCGGGCCGGCGAGCCGCCGGTGCCGATTCGCGACGATCGCTGCGCTTACGCTCCGCTCTGAATCAGTACCGCTACTTGGCTGATCGCCGGCGAGCCGCCGGTGCCGACTCGCGACGATCGCTGCGCTTACGCTCCGCTCTAAATCAGTACCGCTACTTGGCTGATCGCCGGCGAGCCGCCGGTGCCGACTCGCGACGATCGCTGCGCTTACGCTCCGCTCTGAATCAGTACCGCCACTTGGCTGATCGCGGTCCAGGTTTTATGGTAATACTATATTCACGAATAAACTTATCCCCTGAAACCAGCACGAATAGGAGCAGCTTATTCATAATAACAAATCTTTCCCTTTATTTCTGCAATAATATTGTGTTAGAATAGATATATATGAAAGGATGTGCTTTTATGACCGGCGAAGAAAAAAATGTTCAGACAAGGCTTGTGGAGTGCCTTTTGCAAAAAGGAATGCATATTGCGACTGCTGAAAGCCTGACCGGCGGAATGATCTCGGAAATGATAACTCAGGTACCCGGAGCTTCGGGAGTTATCGAGCTCGGGATATGCTCATATTCAAACAGAATAAAACACCTGCTGCTCGGGGTGAGCGAGGATACACTGGAAACATACACCGAATACAGCCTGCAGACTGCATCTGAAATGGCGCAGGGGGTCCGGATCGCAGCAGGCGCGGATATAGGTATTTCAACAACGGGCATCGCAGGTCCCGGCGGAGCTATGCCGGGAAAGCCGGTGGGCAGCGTATGGATAGGAATAAGCACCTTGGACAAAACGAAGTCTGAGGAATACCATTTTTCCGGCAGCAGGGACGAGGTGCGCGCACAGGCGGCACAAGCTGCACTCATGCTTGCGCTTGAAAACTGCTGAAATAATACGATCTGAGCATATGCCTTCAATATACTGTTTTTTATTCATATAGGTCAATTATTTGCTTTTATTTCAATTTTTTTGTGCAAAACTATTGATTAAATTTATGAATTATGATAAAATATAGTACGAATGTAAAAGTTTTAGTAAAAACAGCTTCCAAAGTGGAAAAGAAACCAAAAATATAATATAATAGAACGGAGATGATTTATCTATGCCAAGAAGCGCCGGCATTCTTATGCCGATAACCTCTCTTCCGTCACCGTACGGAATAGGTACTCTGGGCAAGGCGGCTTACGAATATGTTGATTTCCTTAAAGCCGCAGGACAGACGTACTGGCAGTTGCTGCCCGTAGGTCCGACAAGCTATGGTGATTCGCCGTATCAGTCGTTCTCGACCTATGCAGGCAACCCCTACATGATAGACCTCGATCTTCTCTGCGACGAGGGACTGCTTATCAGGGATGACCTGAAGAAAATGGACTGGGGCGAGAATTCACAGTATGTGGATTACGAAAGGCTCTATAATATCCGTTTTGATGTCCTCAGACAGGCTTATGAAGCCTTCAAGCAGAAGGATCAGCAGGAATTCTGGGATTTCATGAGGGACGAAAACAGCTGGCTGACGGATTATGCACTTTACATGGCTGTAAAGAAGCTTTTTGACGACAAGCCGTGGACCGAATGGCCCGACCACCTTATCAAATACCGCAATCCTGATACTATTGATTATTATCTTCGTCTGCTTTACGAGGACGTAATGTTCTGGAAATGGGCACAGTTTGTGTTCTACAAGCAGTGGAGAGAACTGAAGGAATATGCAAACGATAACGGCATCAAGCTTTTCGGAGATATGCCGATATACGTTGCAATGGACAGCGCTGATACATGGGCTAACCCCGATGTATTCTGGCTCGACGACGAGCGCCAGCCCGTCTGCGTTGCAGGCTGTCCGCCGGATTATTTTTCAGAGACAGGCCAGCTGTGGGGCAACCCGCTTTATGACTGGATCTATCTGGAGGAAACCAATTTTGACTGGTGGATCAGACGTGTTGAAGGCGCATCCAAGATGTTCGACGTAACACGTATAGATCATTTCAGAGCATTTGACCAGTTCTATGCTATCCCCTTCGGCGCAGAAAACGCTGTTGTAGGCGAATGGCTGGACGGCCCGAAGATGCGCTTCTTTGCAAAGATGAAGCAGCGTCTGGGCGACGTTCCGATCATCGCAGAGGACCTCGGACTGCAGACCCCCGGAGTTGCAAAGCTCCTCAAGGAAAGCGGATATCCGGGCATGAAGATCCTCGAATTTGCGTTTGATTCCAAGGAAGACAGCAACTATCTGCCCCATAATTACACAGCAAACAGCGTCTGCTACACCGGCACACACGATAACGATACTATCATGGGCTGGTTGCAGAAGGCAAGCGAAAAGGATATTGCGTTTGCTGAGGAATACTGCCATCTCGACAAGACTGAGGGCTACAACTGGGGCTTTATCCGCACTGCATATGCAAGCGTCAGCGATTATGCAATCGTGCAGATGCAGGATATCCTGGGACTCGGCAGCGAGGCAAGGATCAATACCCCCTCAACGCTGGGCGGCAACTGGACATGGAGAATGAAAAAAGGAGCAACGACTCCGAAACTGGCAAGAAAACTCTACAATTTGTCTAAAATTTACAGAAGGCTGGAGGATGACAAGAAGATGAAGAAAAATGCCATTATCGACAACCTCGTACTTACAGCAAAGAACGAGTATTGCAAGGAGCTGAATGAGCTCTCACCCGCAGAGCTGCATGAGGCTCTCGGCAAGGCAATGATGGGCGACATTTCCGCAAGATGGGCAGAAAGCAAAAAGAACCATGCATCCGCACGCAGAGCTTATTACCTTTCTGCAGAGTTCCTTATGGGACGCATGATGTACAACAACCTCTACGCTATGGGCGTACTCGAGCAGACCAAGAAGCTGCTTGCTGACAAGGGCGTTGACATCAACGTATTCGAAGAGATCGACGACGCTGCTCTCGGCAACGGCGGTCTGGGTAGACTTGCTGCATGTTTCCTTGATTCCGCTGCTACTCATGACGTACCGCTCGACGGCTACGGCATCCGCTACAAGTACGGCCTGTTCAAGCAGGAGATAGTTGACGGCTTCCAGGTTGAGGTTGCTGACGACTGGCAGCGCTTCGGTGATCCGTGGTGCATAAGAAGAAGCGAGGATATCGTAAACGTTAACTTCGCAGATCAGACCGTAAAGGCTGTTCCTTATGACATGGCTATCATCGGCTACGGCACAAAGAATATCAACACCCTGCGTCTGTGGGAGGCTGAGGCTGTAAACGACTTCAACTTCCTCGAGTTCAACGACTGCAAATATGACGAGGCTGTCAAGGAAAAGAACGACGCTGAGAACATCTCCAAGGTTCTTTACCCGAACGACAACAGCTACGAAGGAAAGGTACTCAGACTCAAGCAGCAGTACTTCTTCTCATCCGCATCCCTGCAGGATATCCTGAAGAGATACAAGGCTAAGTACGGCACAGATCTGTCACACTTCGCAGATGAGACAGCTATCCAGCTTAACGATACACACCCGACGATTTCCATCCCCGAGTTCGTAAGACTTCTTACCAACGACGGCTGCGACTTCGACTGGGCTCTTGACGTGGCACGCAAGACCTTCTCCTACACCAACCACACGGTAATGCAGGAAGCTCTTGAGAAGTGGGACATCAAGCTCATGAAGAGCGTAATTCCGGATGTATACGAGATCATAGTAAGAATCAACGACAAGCTCATGGCTGAGCTGAAGGAAAAGAAGGTTGCTAAGGCTGACATCGAGAACATGCAGATCATCGACGGTCATCGTGTTCATATGGCAAGAATGGCTACCTACATTTCCACATATGTAAACGGCGTTGCTGCTATCCACACCCAGATCCTGAAGGACGAAACCCTCAAGGAGTGGTATGCACTCTATCCGGAGCGCTTCCAGAACAAGACAAACGGCGTTACACAGCGTCGTTGGCTGGGTCTTTGCAACCCCGAGCTTGCAGAATTCATCACCGACCTTATCGGCAACAAGTGGCTGCGTGATCTTGACCAGCTCAAGAAGCTCGAAAATCACCTCACCCAGGAGAACATCGATAAGTTCAGCGGTATCAAATACCAGAAGAAGAAAGAGCTCTCCGAGTACATTCAGAAGCACGAAGGCATCTGGATCGATCCTGATTTCTTCTTCGATATCCAGGTAAAGAGACTGCACGAGTACAAGAGACAGCTCATGAATGCATTCTCCATCATGGCTATCTACTTCCGTCTGAAGGAAGGCAAGCTGCCGAACTTCACCCCGACCGCATTCATCTTCGGCGCGAAGGCTGCTCCGGGTTATGCAAGAGCTAAGGCAATCATCAAGTACATCAACGAGATTGCTAAGCTTGTAAACAATGACCCCGAGGTCAACAACAAGATGAAGGTTGTATTCGTATCCAACTACAACGTTTCCTACGCAGAGAAGATCATTCCTGCTGCTGATATCCACGAGCAGATCTCCACAGCCGGCACAGAGGCATCCGGTACATCGAACATGAAGTTCATGGCAAACGGTGCTGTTACCATCGGTACATATGACGGCGCTAACATCGAGATCGCAGAGTGCGCAGGCGAAGAGAACGAGTACATCTTCGGTGCAAGAGTTGAAGAAATCAACGAGCTCAAGAAGAAGTACGATCCGAAGAAGCTCTACGACGAGAACCCCGAGATGAAGAAGGTTATCGATACCCTCATCGACGGTCGCTTCTCCGACGGCGGCAAGAAGGGCGAAGGCTCCTTCGCAGAGCTGCACGATTCACTGCTCAAGGGCGCATCATGGCATCCGGCTGATCACTACTTCATCCTCAGAGATCTTCCCGATTACATCGAGACAAAGATCCGCGTCAACAATGACTACAAGGATAAGAGAGCATTTGGCTACAAGTGCCTGATGAACACCGCAAACTGCGGCAAGTTCTCATCCGACAGAACCATCCTCGAGTATGCTAACGAGCTCTGGAAGGTTAAGAGCAAATAATCATGATAAAATAATCCAGGGGACTGCGAAGTAATTCGCAGTCCCTTTTGCTGTCATTTGCCGCGGGCCTTAATTTAGTCACGAATCAGAAACCCGGAAAAATAGCAGTATCAGACGAAAGGTGAACAGGTATGCGCATGTCCGGCGTACGGCTCTGCCGCAGGCGCCCGAAGAAAGTACCCTTGGGTTCAGAAGCACCGACCAAGCCGGCAAGCAAGAAGCGTCCCTTGTCCCCTGCGAAAAATGCGAAATCCCCCTGACTTGAAATTCCTTCTTCCCCGTCGTGAAAACTCGCCCTGATACGACACGCACTTTGTGATAATATAATCTGACGGGAAAAAGATAAAAAGCGCGTTAAAAGCCGTTAATTTCAAAATAAACTGCGAAATTTTTTAACATTTTCCATAAAAAGAGTACTAAAAAGACTTGAAATTTATCCAAATTTAAGGTATTATATTATTAATAACAGTATATGGTAAAAAGGAGTTGTTGCGATATGCAGCTTAACAGCGGTGAGAATAACGAACGCTCGGAGCTTGATCTGTTCCACAGCGGTGAAAATTATCATGCATACAGATATATGGGCGCACATAAGGGTGGCATCCTCGGTAAAGAGGGTGTATGGTTCCGTACATGGGCACCTAACGCTAAATCTGTATCCGTTGTCGGCGATTTCTGTAACTGGGACAGGAATGCATTTCCCATGAACCGTTGCTCTGACGGCGGTGTGTGGGAGTGCTTTATTGCTGATGTAATACCTGAGCATGCTATCTACAAATATTCAATCGAAACATACGACGGCTCATGCGTTATGAAGTCCGACCCCTATGCCTTCCATTTTGAAACAAGACCGAACAACGCTTCGGTATTCTTTGATATAGACGGCTATGAGTGGCATGACGAGCAGTGGCCTGCTACAAAGCATAAGCATGAATCGTACAGCAACCCTATGAATATATATGAGGTTCATGCAGGCTCCTGGAGGAAGTACAGCGACGGCAACCATTTCTCCTACAGCAAGCTTGCCGACGAGCTTATTCCCTATGTAAAGGACATGGGTTATACCCATATTGAGCTTATGCCTCTTACCGAATATCCCTTCGACGCATCCTGGGGCTATCAGGTAACGGGTTACTATGCTGTGACATCCCGTTACGGCAGTCCGTTTGATTTTATGGAATTCGTTGATAAATGCCACCAGGCAGGCATCTACGTAATCATGGACTGGGTTCCGGCTCACTTCCCGAGAGATGCCTTCGGTCTTGCTAAATTCGACGGCACCCCCTGCTACGAATACGCTGACTGGAGAAAGGGCGAGCACAAGGAATGGGGCACGCTCGTATTCGACTACGGCAGAAACGAGGTAGTAAGCTTCCTTGTTTCCAGCGCAATATTCTGGATGGATAAATACCATATCGACGGTATCCGCGTAGACGCAGTTGCATCCATGCTTTACCTCGATTACAGCAGACGTGACGGAGAATGGCTGCCTAATAAATTCGGCGGCAAGGAAAACCTCGAGGCTGTTGCATTCCTGCAGAAGCTCAACGAGGCTGCCTTCAAGTATTATCCGGACGTTCTTATGATAGCAGAGGAATCCACCTCCTGGCCTATGGTTTCCCGTCCCACATATTCGGGCGGTCTGGGCTTCAACTACAAGTGGAACATGGGCTGGATGAACGATATGCTGCATTATGTATCGCTTGATCCGCTCTATCGTCCCTTCAACCACGACAACCTGACTTTCTCATTCTTCTATGCATTCTCGGAGAACTTCATTCTTCCGATTTCCCACGACGAGGTCGTTTACGGCAAGGCATCACTTATCAATAAGATGCCCGGCTCCTATGAACAGAAGTTTGCCGGCGACCGTACCTTCGTGGCATATATGATGGCTCACCCCGGCAAGAAGCTCACCTTCATGGGCACCGAATTCGGTCAGTTCAAGGAGTGGGATTATGCAATGGAGCTTGACTGGCTGCTGCTGCAATATCCTGCACATAATGAGCTGAAGAACTTCTTCAAGGCAGTGAACCACTTCTACCTCGAGAATTCACCCTTCTGGGAGGTTGACTACTCCTGGGACGGCTTCTCGTGGATCTCTAACGACGACTATACCCAGAGCTGCATAAGCTTCCGCAGAATAGACAAGAAGGGCAACGAAATTATAGTAGTCTGCAACTTCCAGCCCATGCTGCGTGAGGATTACTGCATCGGCGTTCCCTTTGCAGGAACCTACAGCGAGGTATTCAATACTGATTCCACCGAATTCGGCGGTTCAGGTATTTCCAACGGTACAGCTATCGTTTCCGAGGATGTCCCGATGCACGGCTTCGAGCAGTCCATAAAGCTCACTCTGCCGCCAATGTCCGTACTTTATCTCAAGTGCGTTCGCAAGAAGGCAAAGCGTAAGCCGAAGGCTCTTGCAGACGGTGAAAAGCCCGCAGAGAAGAAGCCGAGAAAGAAAAAGGCTGAAACAGCACAGGCTGCAGCCGAAACAGCCGAAACTCCTGAAAAGAAGAAAACCGGCAAAAAGAAAAAAACAGATTCCGAATAAGAATTAATAAAGTAAACAACAAGGGGGAATACTACAATGTATCCAAAGCAAGAAGTAGTTGCTATGCTGCTCGCAGGAGGACAGGGCAGCAGACTTGGCGTACTGACCAGGAAAATAGCAAAACCGGCAGTACCCTTCGGCGGTAAGTACCGCATTATCGATTTTCCGCTGTCAAACTGTGTTAATTCCGGCATAGAGGCAGTTGGCGTTCTGACTCAGTATCAGCCGCTGGTACTCAACGAGTATATAGGCAACGGTCAGCCCTGGGATCTTGACAGCAACAGCTCAGGCGTTCGCGTACTTTCACCGTATGAGAAAATCAAAGGTGCAGACTGGTATTCCGGCACTGCAAACGCTATATATCAGAATATCACCTACATAGACAGATATCGTCCGGATTACGTTGTAATCCTCTCCGGCGACCATATCTACAAGATGGATTATTCCAAGATGATCGCTGCACACAAGGCTAACGAAGCTGACTGTACTATCGCAGTTATCGACGTTCCTATGGCTGAGGCTTCACGTTTCGGTATCATGAATACCAACCCCGACGGCTCCATCTATGAATTCGAGGAGAAGCCGGAGCATCCGAAGAGCACAAATGCTTCAATGGGTATTTATGTATTCAGCTGGGACAAGCTCAGAAAGTACCTCATCGAGGACGAGGAAACAGAAGGCTCTCATCATGACTTTGGTAAGGATATTCTTCCGAAGATGCTTGCCGACGGTCAGAGAATGTTCGCGTATGAATTTGAAGGCTACTGGAAGGACGTTGGAACCATCGATTCCCTCTGGGAAGCAAACATGGATCTGCTCGACCCGAACGTTCCCCTCGATCTGACAGACGAAGCTTGGAAGATCTATTCCCGTAACCCCGTTGTTCCGCCGCAGTACATTGCAGACGGTGCGGAGGTTCAGAATTCCCTTATCGCAGACGGCTGCTCAATCAGCGGCTCGGTTGATTTCTCCGTGCTTTTCTCAAACGTAGTAGTAAAGCCCGGCGCAGTAGTACAGGATTCCATCATAATGCCCGGCTCTGTTATAGAGGAAGGCGCTGTGGTTCAGTACGCTATAGTATCCGAAAACACCGTCATCGGCAAGAACGCTGTTGTAGGTGCTCGTCCGGAGACTATTGTTGACAAGGATCAGTGGGGTATTGCCGTAATCGGCGACAACCTCGTTATCGGCGACGGAGCAAAGATTGCTCCCAAGGCTATGATTTCCGAAAATGTAGAGGGGGTTGAGTAATTATGCGTGGAAATAATATCATGGGCATCATCTTCTCCAATCTGCATGAGGATCTCGTCAGCGAGCTTACAGAAGTGAGAATCATGGGCGCAGTACCCTTTGGCGGAAAATACAGACTTATTGACTTTCCGCTTTCCAATATGGTAAATTCCGGCATCAACAAGGTCGGCGTTATCACCAAGAGCAACTATCAGTCCATTATGGA
>ONAX01000053.1 GCA_900315875.1 uncultured Eubacteriales bacterium
TGATATTGATACTGACCGTATCGACGACAATGAACAGAAATTTACGTACCATTGTTGCGCTGCCAATCGCAGAAGCACCGGAAGGGTAGGCCGTAGTGGATTGTTCGCTCCAGGCACTGCTGTAGCTGGTTGTGGTACAGCTGGCTGCCGTGCAGGAGGCGCTGACACCGTTAAAGCTGAAGGTCCCCTCCAGGGTTGCCTTCCAGAGCACAGTTCCACTGCTGTCACGGTAGTAATAATCTTTACTAACTATAGTAGAGCCTTTGCTTATACTGTGAATAACGGGACTGGTTTCTACGATTTCGTCTCCATTTGCTAAGGATGTTATATGGCTGACTACTTTCCAGGAACTAATGACAGACTCGCTTTGAGAAATAACAGCATTCCCCATTGCGTAAACAGGAATGCTGACGCTGCTTTTGACCTCATTTAAAAAATCAAGTCCCCTGCCGGGTAGTCCTGCCTTGCAGCTTGTATCAAAAATATGTCCTGCTGTGATATATGACGCTCCGAGCTTTTCTGCTTCCTCTGCATCCTCTTTGCTGTGGCATGACACTCCAATAGCTGAGAAAAAACGCTTTTCTTTTTCGCTCATCTGCCGCAATACAAAAAGCGGAACATGTATCCTGCGGATACTTAGCCTTATAGCAGCCTTGTAGAAATAATGTGCCGAAAACACAACATCGTATTTATTGCAGATTCTTATCACTTTTTCTGCAAGGTCTGAATATGTATCCTCATCAAGGTCTTTTTCCCTAAGTATGATACAGTCTGGATGTGCTGCGGCAACTTTTTCTGTCTGTCGGATAAAATCGTCTGCACAAAGATTTCTGTTTGTGACACAGATAAGCTTATACATAGAGATAATCATTCAGAACGGGCTGAAGTCCCTCTGCTGACATATCCTTATACATTTTGTCAAAGCTTCTTGCATCGTCAATTTCAAACTGCTCATCGCCCTCGGCACCGTCCGACTCCTTTCCACTGTATTTGCTTTCGTGGTCGCCGATGCCTGTTGATACTCCGGCGGAAATCTTAGTTGCGGCAATTTTAACTATACCATTCCGGAAGCTTTCGCTTTCTCTTGACGAAACGGTAATGCCGACAAACGGCATGAAAATACGGTAAGCGCAAAGCACCTGACAAAGCTGCGTTTCGTGAACGTCAAGGGGATTGATCTTATCATTATTTATTATCGGACGAAGCCTGGGGCAGGATAGGGACATTTCGGCATGCGGATATTTTCTTTGCAGATAATAGACATGAAGGGCGCTTGCAAGAGCATCCCTGCGGAAATCAGAAAGTCCCAGAAGTGCCGAAAAAGCTACTCCTCTCATACCGCCCATAAGCGCACGCTCCTGGGCGTCAAAGCGATAGGGCCACACGCGTTTGTGTCCGAGCAGATGGAGAGTCTCATATTTATCGGTATCGTAGGTTTCCTGAAAGACCGTTACATAATCTGCGCCGCATTCGTGAAGATAACGGTATTCGTCGGTATTGACCGGGTAGATTTCCAGTCCTACCATACGGAAATATTTTCTTGCAAGCTTACAAGCTTCACCGATATATTCAACGCTGCTTTTTGCTCTGCTTTCGCCGGTCAGGATAAGTATTTCCTCCATTCCCGAATCAGCGATAACCTTCATTTCCTTATCAATCTGCTCCATATTGAGCTTCATTCTTCTGATGTCGTTATAACAGTTGAAACCGCAGTATACGCAATAATTCTCGCAGTAATTTGCAATATAGAGTGGCGTAAAAAGATATACTGTATTTCCGAAGTGCTTTACGGTTTCGGCTCTTGCTCTCTGAGCCATCCGCTCAAGAAAAGGCTCTGCCGCAGGAGATAAAAGTGCTTTGAAATCCTCAATGCTGACACTCTCGTGTTCGAGAGCCGCAACAACATCACGCGCAGTATATTTGCTGTAATCATAATCTCTGGCCTGTGACATAACTTTTTCACAGATATCCGACTTGATTATTTCCATGCCTTCGAGATACTCCATATGATTGGTGCGTGATGAAGGGTCGTTTTCGAGCCGGTGCTTTTTTTCGAGCGCAGCCTGAGAGAGCTTTTCGCTGTCAACAAAAAAACTGTTTTCCATTTTGCGGCACCTCAGTTTCTAAGAAATCCCGTCAGCGGGTCAGAAGCCGAAGCGCCCCTCGTCAGTACTCGTCCGGGTTTGGCTAAATATGCTTTTCTGCCGGCTTCAATAGCGGCTTTGAATGCTGATGCCATCAGAGGCAGATCTCCGGCCGTTGCGAGAGCGGTATTTGCCATAATAGCGGCAGCGCCCATTTCCATTGCTTCGCATGCCTGCGACGGTCTGCCGATTCCGGCGTCAACTATTATAGGAAGCTCAATTTCGTCTATGAGGATCTGGATGAATTCTTTTGTTGCAAGCCCCTTGTTAGATCCGATGGGTGACGCCAGTGGCATAACTGCGCTTGCTCCGGCATTGACAAGATCTCTTGCAGAATAAAGATCCGGATACATATAGGGGAGAACAACAAAGCCCTCTTTTGCAAGTATTTCTGTTGCCTTTACTGTTTCATTGTTATCCGGCAGAAGGTACTTGCTGTCTCTCATTATTTCAACCTTTACAAAATCACCGCAGCCGAGCTCTCTTGCAAGCCTTGCAATTCTCACAGCCTCCTCAGCATTTCTTGCGCCGGAGGTGTTCGGAAGAAGAGTTACTCCCTCCGGAATATAATCAAGAATGTTTTCGTGCTCCTTTGTATTTGCCCTGCGCACGGCAAGAGTTATAATCTGTGCTCCTGCGTCCCGCACGGCTGATTCAATCAGAGAAAGTGAGTATTTTCCCGAACCGAGAATGAATCTTGAGGAAAACTCCTTTCCTCCGAGAATAAGTTTGTCATCATTATTCATATAAATCACTCTTTCCATAGTTTACATATAATACTGTGCAAGCCATCTCAGCCAGCCGCCCTCAAGGTCTGCTGTCTGATAGCCGTTATCCGACATAAGCAGAGCAATTTCTCTGCTGTAATCCCCGTGCTGACAGAAAAGGACTATCCTTTTATCCTTTGGCAGAGAATAAAATGCTGCGATATCATTCATCGGAATATTAATGGCTCCGGGCAGTGTTTCGGCGTTGAACAAAGTTTTGTCCCGAAGATCAACGAGGATATCATTCTCTGCTTTTTCGTATTCCGTTATCGGTATGCTTATCATGATACGTCATCACCGCCAATGCTGCAGCCGTCTGTACGGTAATCGCTGTTGTTTTTGTTGAGTGAGCGAATGGATGCATCCTTTCCGCATACAGCACACCCGGGGTCTGCACACGGCATGGAATGGACACGCATGTTCATAGACAGCCCGTCAAATGTAAGAATTTTTCCGCAAAGCAGATCGCCGGCTCCTGTCAGATACTTTACTGCTTCAAGTGCCTGAATGCTGCCGAGAACTCCGACAGCCGCTCCGAGCACTCCCAGTTCCTTACATGTTGCGGCATCGTGAGGAACATCACCCATCAGGCAGCGCAGGCATGGCCCTTTGCCGGGTACATATGTCATAGCCTGCCCTTCAAAACGTACAACTCCGGCATGTGAATACGGTTTTTCGGCAATAACACAGGCATCGTTTATAAGAAATTTCGTTTCGAACCTGTCTGTGCAGTCGAGTATAAAATCGTAATCGCTGATTATATCCATGATATTGTCAGGGGTCAGAAACAGATCATACAGATTAACCTGAATATCCGGATCAATCGCTCTGACGGCTTTTGCGGCGGATTCGGTTTTTTTACTTCCGACATCCTCTGTTCCGTGCATGATCTGTCTTTGCAGATTAGAGCTGTCAACCGTATCATGATCGACTATTCCGATCGTTCCGACGCCTGCTGCAGCCAGATAAAGAATAGCGGGTGAACCCAGACCGCCGGCACCGATAACCAGCACCTTTGATGAAAGCAGTTTTTTCTGACCGTTTACGCCGATTTCCTTCAGCGTGAAATGCCGCACATATCGCTCGGCCTGCTGCTTGTTCAGTGCCATTTCAGCCGCCTCCTACAAATCCAACGATTTCTACCGAATCCCCGTCGTTCAGAATTGTTGATTCGTACTGCGATTTCGGGACAATCTCTCCGTTTATTTCTACAGCAACGCGGTTTTTGGCATAATTTGTCTGCGAAAGGTACTGGCTGACAGTTTTTCCTGCCGCGTCAGCAGCGTTTCCGTTGATAATGACCATTTTATCTTCCCTCCCGTAAAAAAATAAGAAGCCCCTGATCCGGAGCTTCCATGCGTCTGTCAACTATTTTCCCTACGTTGGCATTATCCAAATCAGGTTACGGGTCGAAGGGCACACCTTCCTCTCAGCCTTTCTGCAGGCTCCCCACATTCGCATTCATTTTAACACAGATAATAAACTTTGTCAATATACAGCGGCTATAATTGTGCAAAAGAAGCTGAAAGCAACAGGATAAGGCGATCACCTTTTTCAGAAGCATAAGTATATAATCATGAATTATTTTGACAAGATAAAGATAATTGACTATAATGAATCTGATGAATATCAGTCCAAAACAAATGACTTCTGTGTTTGTCTGTTTTGTAAGTGACGTCAGTTTTGGTGTTGACTGAAGCATGAAATGATGGGGAACACCTTCCGCAAGGTATCAGCTTATGCGAAATTGCTTGATGCTGATGTAAAATATCCGTTTATCAGGTCTGTCGGGAATTAATAAAGGCTATAGATTCAGACTTTTTCGGATTCTTCTTTGCTGTGACTGGTCAGATAGTTAATGAACTCAGGTGTTTTGGACCAGTACCTGATGCCCCAGTTTTCGAAATTCCATTCGTCGGAATAGTTGTTGCATTCGTAGTCTATGTAATAGATCAGCCCGCCCTGCACAACAAAATTTGTCGGGAAATAGTCAATGTTCAGTCCGGCTTTTTTGGCGAGTGCCGCCATCTCCCTGACCTGAGTGAGGTATTTCTCAACAGGACTGTCGTTTTTTACCATGTTGAAAATGGTATCCCCGTCGATGTATTCTTTGACAATCCTTTCATTTTCTGTATCGATATCCAGCATTTCGGGGATCTTTATCCCGGCTTCCTTCAGACGTCCGTAGTCGCTGCGTTCTGCCTCTATTTTGTTTCCGAAGGTATAATACGAGCACGGCTCGTGATGAATCTGCTTAACTACATATTTTATTCCACCGCGCTGTGCAAGATAGGAATATCCGCCCTTTCCCTTGCCAAGCAGCTTGATTATCTGGTACGAAACATTGTTTACTGTAATAGTATCCAAACCTGTCATCACCTTTCAATGATTTTCTCAATGTCACTTTCAGTGCTGAAACCGACAGAGGCACCGTTGAACCCGATTTTTATTCCGGCAAATACAACAGCCTTTTGCAAAGCGGTCTGTGCATCGCCGTCTTTGATATAAAAATGCAGGAAAGATGAAAACAGCGCATCTCCGGCTCCGACAGTGTTGACTATTTTTCCGCTTTTGTAAGCCGTGATAACGGAAACTTCATTTTTTCCGGCATCAAGCAGCATCGCACCTTTTTCTCCCATTCCTATAACGATTATTCTGTTATGATACCTGTCTTCAAGCTGTTTTATGAAAAGCTCAGGCTCACACGGCAGCTTTTCATCGCTTAAAAAAAGAATTTCGGCGTTTTCCATGAAGTCGCGGTTGTACTCATCTTCAATATCGCTGAGCACGTGGACATCGGTTGCAGTCATAATGCCGGACTGCTTTGCTTTTTTAATCAGTTCACGGTTGAAATTGATATTACACAGTGCCGCGATGCTGCAGTTGCTATGATCTGACAAAACGGCATCCGGCTGAAGCATCTGCTCCTGAATATCCTTCAGATCGCAGTATATCTGCCGCTTTCCCTGCGGGTCGAAAAGCACTGCCGAAACAGGGGTGTTTTTCAGATCATGACGGATGTTATCAGTTTTGATTCCGTCTTTTTTGAGCTTTCCGATTATTCTTTCTGATTCGTCGTCTGATCCCAGATATGAAAACAGGCTGACATTATCGCCTAAAACAGTGAGTGCTTTTGCTATGTTGTAGCCAACACCCGAAACATTGGAATTAATTCCGAAAAATGGGTAATCTATCGGATAATAATTGATAGGGAAGCCTCTTACGGAAACTGTGGTCTCTATATTCAGAAGTCCGGATATAAGTATATTCATATTGTCTACCCCCCGATATGAGTTATTTATACTTCCATTATAGTAATAAACAGAAATGATGTCTATACCTTTTCAAACCTGTTTTCACAAAAATTGACATTTGTGCCTGATATGGAGGCTGCCCTGTGTCAATTTTCTGTAGACAAAGGATGGTTAGTCTGATATAATTATGATAACGGGTAGCCTTGTCTGACCAAAGACAGGATATTGCTTTGATTTTTGAAAACGGAGGTGAAAACAGTGGAAGGAATCGAAAAGGTTTATCAGTTTCTTGATGAAGCAAAGACCTACTACCTTGCAACGGTAGAGGGAGATCAGCCGAGAGTAAGACCATTCGGCACAGCGTTGCTGTATAATGGAAGACTCTATATCCAGACCGGAAGGGTCAAGCCAGTTTCAAAACAGCTTGCAGCTAATCCAAAGGCGGAAATCTGTGCTTTTAAGGACGGCAGATGGCTGCGTGTTGCGGGCGAGCTCATTAACGACGACAGCATAGAGGTAAAGACCGCAATGCTCGATAAAATGCCGGAGCTGAAGGCAATGTACAGAGCGGACGACGATAATACACAGGTGCTGTATTTTAAAAATGCGTTTGCAACCTTCAGTTCGTTTACATCAGCACCGGAAATAATTGAATTCTGAGGAGGAATTATCATGGAAGAAAAGGACATCATACTTGAGGCAATGAAAAAAGCTGGAGAACCTCTCAATGCAGGAAAAATTGCTGAGCTTACCGGTCTTGACAGAAAGGTCGTTGACAAAGCAATGGCTGCTATGAAGAAGGACGGCTCTATTGTATCGCCTGTTCGATGCAAATGGGAGCCGGCTGAAAAATAATCAGAGAAGAAAAACACAGATTTAATAAGTCAGTGCTTTTCACAAGTATCTGATAGTTTTTATCACAAAACGACCGGGAAACCGGCATATAACGTTATCCCCGGATTGTCAGCGACTGATCCGGGGATACTCTTTTGCAATGCTTTTTCGCTTGCTTGTTGGGGTTATTTCACATTGACTTTGAATAGCCCATGCCGGTTTCCCATTTTGAAATTGTTTAGGCGCTGACATTCATCCGCTCTGCAAGTTGTTCCTGATTATTCTCAGATTGAAAACATCTACTGATCCTTCAGACTACAAAAACTCAGTAATTACTTTTTTGAAGGTTGAGGATAAACGATATGATCGTTATTTGAGAACAAAAAAGATTCTATATTCACATCATGTTGACAAAAAAGAATAAAATTGATATAATATAATTACAATAAGAATAGACTATTTGAGGTGGAAGATTTCGTGGCATCCACACGCCGATGGTACCGACAGGGAGTAATCCCGAGAGATGCAGGAGAACGCCACGCCTGTCAAATAGTCTGTTTTGACCGCTTCGGGACACCGGGGCGGTTTCTTTATACACTGCGCGCCCGTCTGAGCGACAAACGCGCGCGGGAATATAATTTCATATCCAACGCGAAAAACGCGTTACAGCGGCCGCACTGTTTGTCCGGGTTCGGGCATAAAATCAATATGCTGAGCATAAGAATTATTTATGAACCTGTTTATCTGATATAATAATAATTTTCTGTCGGGAATGATTTACTCAGAAATGGTCGTGCTTTTGTAAATTATTTTTATCTGTTGACAAATTGATATTAACGATTATAATACATATAGATGAATATCAATATGATGGGTGAGGAAGTAGAAATGACTGAAAAACAGATCACGGCTGTGTTCAAGGCACTGTGCGATGAAAACCGGATAAAGCTTTTACGAATGCTGCACGATGGGGAAAAGTGCGCGTGCCGGCTGCTTGAAGAAATGCATTTTACTCAGCCGACGCTTTCCCACCATATGAAGATCCTATGTGACAGCGGACTTGTAAACGGAAGAAAAGAGGGAAAGTGGATGTACTATTCACTCTCCGAAAGCGGTTTGCAGACTGCTGCAGATTTCATTATGGAGCTTTCGCCTGAAAAGGGCAGCCGCAGCTCCTGTTCAGATGAAGCTTGCTGAGCCGTATTTAATACGGCTTTTATAAATGCAAATTATATAGAAATATTTGAATATATCTATACAGTAGGCATATAAGTGACAATCTGGAACTTTATTCAGGATGAAATTTTCGGTATGAAATGGCTGGAAAGACTGATTGCTTCTCTGCTCGGACTATGCAGTTTTGATACAGGCAGCAGGCTTGTCGGAAGCGTATTGTTTTTTCTGTACGATATGATAAAGATAATGGTTCTGCTCGGCATACTTATTTTTGTCATTTCATATATTCAGAGCTTTTTCCCGCCCGAAAGGACAAAAAAGATTCTCGGACGTTTTCACGGTATCGGTGCAGACTGCATTGCAGCACTTCTCGGCACGGTCACACCGTTTTGCTCTTGCTCATCGATTCCGCTTTTTATCGGTTTTACAAGTGCCGGTCTGCCGCTGGGCGTTACGTTTTCGTTTCTGATCTCGTCGCCTATGGTTGATCTGGGAAGTCTTGTGCTGCTGATGAGCATTTTCGGATGGAAGGTTGCAGTAGTATATGTTGTTCTCGGTCTGGTCATTGCAGTTGCCGGAGGAATACTTATTGAGCACCTGCACCTTGAGGACCAGGTCCAGGAATATATCAGAAATGCAAAGCAGATTGATATTCCGCAGGAGGAGCTGCATGTCAGGGACAGGCTGAAATACTCCTGGGAACAGGTACTGTCCACTGCAAAGAAGGTTTTTCCGTATGTTCTTGCAGGAGTAGGTATCGGAGCCGTAATCCATAACTGGATACCGGAGGAATGGGTAATAAACGCACTCGGAGGTAATAATCCGTTCGGTGTATGGTGTTATGTCTATGCCGGCGCTTGTTGTCAATGACAAGGTCGTAGCAAGCGGCAGAGTTCTGAAGCCGGCGGATATTGTCAAGTTTTTTGGCTTCTGATAGAGTCTGTTTTAACCATTACTGCTGCGGGATGAGAAATTCATTATTTATTTACATTGTACCTGGATATTATTCACTTATATTTGCCTTTTCCGAAGTATAATATATTATTATCAGAATACTGATTCTGTATAAGTGTTATTCCGGAGACTGAGGTAACAGAACATGGCTTAGTGAGGTGCAGTATGAATAAATATATGAAAATGGCAATTGATGAGGCAAGGCTCGGTATTCATGCCGGTCACGGAGGACCGTTCGGCTGCGTTATCGTAAAGTATAATGAGGTCGTAGGCAGGGGTCATAACGAGGTTATTGCAAGAAATGATCCAACATGCCACGGTGAAATGATGGCAATCCGTAATGCCTGTGCCGTTCTTGGTACTTTTGACCTGTCAGGATGCGATCTGTATACAACTGCCCAGCCGTGTCCTATGTGTGCGGGTGCAGTCATGTGGGCAAATATCCGCAGGGTCTATTATGGCTGCACTATTTCGGATACTGACAAAATAGGTTTTCGCGATAAGCAGTTTTACTCCGATGATACTGATATTTCAGAAGAACTGGACAGATCTGAATGTCTGAAGGTTTTCCGGGAATATCAGGGAATAGGGGACAGAAAATTATACTGATAAAAGCAAAAGCATCACATGCCCAATTTATAATACTTATGCAGAAAAATGACGGGAAGTTCATTTCAGTAAAGGATGATCGATATGTTTTTTAAAATGCTCAAAAACGATCTGAAACAGAAAAAGGGACTGAGCATTGTTCTGTTTCTTTTTATTCTGACTGCATCGGTTCTTGTCTTTATCGGAGCTGTACAGCTTTACGAATTCTTTACCGGAACCGAGCGGAATCAGTCCGTCTGCAAAAGCTCCGACGTTATGATATTTAACGTCACTCAGGGCTCAAATAGGGAAAGCTCCAGAAAAAAGGCGGACGATGTCATAAAGAAAAATAAACACATTGTGTCAGATTACCTTAGGGAGGCAATCTATCTTCAGACCACGGGTATCGATTTTGACTTTGTGGATGAATCCAAGACTAATGAATTCCGCTATTTTGAAAACTATCTGACTAAGCTTCCGAGGGAACATGACCTTGTGTATTCTCTTGATGATGCTCCGATAAATGTTGAAAACAGTACTATATGGGTATCAGAAAAGCTGAGGAATGTTACCGGTGCCCAGCCCGGAGATATTGTAAGACTGACGACCGATATCGGCAATGTATACCAGTTTACCCTTGCAGGCTACTATAAGCTTCCTTATGCGGCAAATTTCAGATGGTATATTGTATCCGATGAAGACTATGAATATCTCAAGGATGGGTTTTTCATCACCATGGATGTGTACGGCGTAAAGTTTGACGAAATGTCGTATATGAATTTCAAGGAGCTTGATGAAGCACTGTTGAAGGACACTACGGCATCGTGCCTGTCCCTTGACGCTCAGAGCAGTGATTAATACGTGCTCGGATATATTCTGTCGGTATTTATCTCACTTATCGGACTGTTCCTCATTCTGATTGTCATAATGACTATACGCTTTACAATGATTGCGGCGCTGAAGGAGGAGGAATGCGAAATCGGCGTTCTGCGCGCGATAGGAGCCGATTCATTCAGCTTCCGCTGGCTATTTGCCGAAAAATATATAGCCTTCGCGGTAATCGGAGGTGCACTGGGCATTGTAGCAGGTCTGCCTTTGTCGAAATATGTCCTGTCTATGTTCGGTCCGGGTAATATAATGCCTTCCGACGCGGAAATCGTGGTCATCGGCATACTGTCCGTACTCTTTATCATAGCGCTGATAATAGGCTTTTCTATGCTTGTTATGCGCAGGATAAATAAAATATCCGTTGTGGATGCTATCCGCGGAGAGAACCGCGCTGAGCGTTTCGGAAGGGGAGGCGGCATAAGGCTTCACAAAAGACGTATCATGTCCCCGGCGTTTTTTATCGCTCTGTCCGATATACTCGGACGATTCAAGAGGTATGCATTCCTTCTGGTTGCGTATACTCTCGGAGTGCTGATAATCCTGTTTGTGGTAAATACCAAAAATTCAGTTATTAATCCGGAATTTCTTAAATACAGCCTTACATATCAGACGGATTTCTTTATCGAGCTCAGCGATGAAAAGCTTAATGATTATATCAAGCGCATGTCCGCAGAAAATAAGAATATAAATGAGATGATCAATAACGATATCCGCAAAGCCGGAATTAAGGCTCACTATGATAATGACCATTACAACAGTATGGGAATTCTTATGCAGAACGGCCTTGAGATAAACAGTACTGAATGGAGCGGCAGCGGAGATATAAGTCAGCTTTCGTATCACGAGGGCTCTGTTCCCGTAAAGGAAAACGAGGCTGCAATGAGCTGGTCTTCGGCAAACAGCCTCGGCATACAGCTCGGAGATGAAATAACCCTGAAAATGAGTATTGACCCTGAAAAGGACGGAATCTATGAAGGAAGCAAGGAAAAATTCAAAATAACCGCTTTCATAAATGCAATGGATTCGGGTGTCCCGATAGTGGTTCTCAGCCAGAAGTACGATAAAAATCCCAATGGCAGCATGTCATACTGGGCAACGATAATCGACGCCGATGGCAGTGAAAAGGAGGAGCAGTTCCGACGCCTGGAAGAGATGTTCGGCCCTGAACAGGTCCTCGACAGCATGGAGTATACAAAGCTCTGCCTTGCGGAATACAGCCAGATTTTCGATCTGCTGGAGCTTGTGATGGGTGTTGCGGTGCTGTTTATTCTCATGCTCATGACTTACCTGTATTCAAGCATATTCATTGCTGAGGAAATGCCGGAAACGGCTCTGCAGAAGAGTCTCGGCTTTACGAACGGCGCAGTCAAGGCTTCGCATATTTTCAGAATACTTATTCTGTCAGTCGTATCGGTAATAGTGGGTGAAATACTGCTGCAAACGGCAGGACAGTTTATTGTGCGTGTTCTTATGGAAAGCCTCGGAATAACGAATTTCAGTCTGATGCCGGAGTTTATTATGAGCTTTGCATTAATACCTGCGCTGATAATGGGCGCTGTACTTATTACCGAGTGGTTTACCCTCGGCAAGATCAAAAAAGCAGACATACGCAATATCAAGGACGTGTGACGGGAGGATGTTATGGGTAAGATAATCACAGTAACCGATCTATGCAAAACATATCAGCAAAAAGGCAACAGCAATGAAGTCCTCAGGAATGTCAGCTTTGAAATGGAGGAAGGGGAATTCGTGTCGGTAATGGGACCGAGCGGCAGCGGTAAATCTACGCTGCTGTATACTGTCAGCGGAATGGATGACCTCACAAGCGGCAGTGTATGCTTCAACGGACGCGAGCTTTCAAACATGAAGAAAAAGGAGATATCCGAGCTCAGGCTGCTTGAAATGGGCTTTATCTTCCAGCAGATGTATATGATGAAAAAGCAGTGCGTGCTCGATAATATAATCCTTCCGGGATATCAGGCAAAGCGCGACAGGGCACAGGTCAATAAGAGAGCCGATGAGCTTATGGAAAGCCTCGGCATAAAGGACCTTGCAAACAGACAGATCAGCGAGGTTTCCGGCGGTCAGCTGCAGAGAGCCTGCATCTGCCGTGCGCTTATCAATGAACCAAAGGTCGTGTTTGCAGACGAGCCGACGGGTGCACTGAATTCCAAGGCTGCAGGCGAGGTAATGAAGGAGCTGCGAAAGGTTAACCTCAGCGGGACCGGAATTATGATGGTAACCCACAGCGTAAGGGTCGCAGCACAAAGCAACAGAGTGATCTATCTTGTGGACAGTAATATCATGGGTGAAATAATCCTCGGAAGGATGCAGAGCGATGAAGAGATTGCTACGCGAGACCAGAAGCTGAATTCCTGGCTCATGGAGCAGGGTTGGTAACGGAGGTGCAGTAATGAAGCGCATGAAAACTATTGCTGCTGCCACCGCTGCGGGGCTGCTGGTGCTGTCTTTGCTTTCAGGATGCAGCAGACCCGGCTATGAGGGCTTCGTCTTTCCGGCTCAGGGTGAAAGCGTGCTTAAGGATGCAAAAACAGAAGGCTATTATATTCAGAGAACATCAGATGAGCTGAAGGCTGAAGCAGAAAAAACCACGGAAAGCTTCAGTTCGGATGACGGGCTTTGCGTGATAGAGAAAAAGGCTGATTATTATGATGTAACCCTCGAATGTGAAAAGGGCAGCGATAAGGACATAGGAAAGGCATACGCTCAGGCTGTTGTCAAAGCTTGTCCCGACTACGGAAAGACTCTGGATGGATATCTTTTTGAGATACTCAAGGATACCTTTGGTTCGGATGCGGATTATGATGCTATTATTTCCGGCAGACTTGCTTCTCTGGTACCTTCACTTGATGAAAGCTACCGCGAGCAGCTCGATAGCTTTGCATCGGAAATAAGCAATGATAAGCATGGCGTAAAGAAAGATGGTATTCTATCCTATGAGGAAGCGGCTCTTATGAGTATGGTCCCGGATGTAGTCCGTTCTACATCATGCAGCGTTATGACGGTTAACGGCAACAAATCAACTACCGGTCACCGACTTGCAGCAAGAATGCTTGAATGGGAGCTTGGTTCTGAAAAGCAGATCTGCCGCTACCAGTGTGTTACTCATTTCAAAAACGGCAGCAAATCCTTTACAGCTGTCGGCAGTCTGGGTATGATGGATATCCTTACCGCTGTTAACAGCAGCGGTGTTGCCATAGGAGAGCTTGATGTCGGAAGCTACGTTGTTCCGTATAACAGTGAGGGCAAAACCTGCTACAGCTTTGATCTGCGCTATGTTATGGAAAACTGCACTTCGGCAAGACAGGGTGCGGAATACCTCGCGTCCGGGAGTGAACTGTATAAATATAATATAAATGCTTTTGTTGCCGATGAAAAGGAAGCACTGTACGTTGAGCTTGTGGTAGGGGGGAGTGCCGGTAAAACAGTTATCCGCGACTGCAGCACAGAGCTGAATGACGGTCTCAACTGGAGCGATCCTGACTGCTTCTGTATAGTCAACAGCTTTGCAGCAAAAGGAAATCCCGATATGATGACTGCAATGACGGTGAATATGGCAAGATGGGTAAAATATGACCGGCTGTTTTCATCTGAAAAGGAAAAGATCAGTCCCGAACGTTTCAAGGCTCTTATGACAAGTGAAAAGGTCAAAGACAGTCCCGTAACGAATTTACGCAGTGAAAACATGGTCCATATGGCAGTATTCGATTTTGACAGCGGCACTATTCAGGTTCTTTTCGGAGGAAAGGAAGACCCCGACGAAATAAAATTCATTGATCTTGGAAAGCTGTTTTAACGCAGTTTGGCCGGACAGTTCGTTTGAATTGTCCGGCTTTGATATTTTTATTCGTTATGGTACGCATGGAATTTCATGCTTTGATCGTGGGAGCTGTTAATTGATAAAATAGAACTGCTATAAACCACGACCGCGATCAGCCAACTTATGGTACTGATTCAGAGCGGAGCGCCGGCGAGCCGCCGGTGCCAATTCGCGTTTGTCGCTGCGCTTACGCTCCGCTCTGAGTGCGAGCCATAAGCTCACTGATCGCGGTCGTAGATTGTAGTCAATTATTTTTTTACCAAAACAAATGCTATTCAGTTGTTTCAGGTTGTCAATTTTATTCGTTATGGT
>ONAX01000074.1 GCA_900315875.1 uncultured Eubacteriales bacterium
TATCCCAGAAAGCATAAAAACAGAAATGTAAGAAGCTCTGCCGGAATAATCGGTGAATATGATAAAATGTACAGAAGTGCAATAAGGGGCACCGGTGAAGCCGACGATTCCGAATTGACCGAAGCGTTTGTGTCAAAGGATGAGCAGGATATCGAACAGCTTCTGCAGCAGGCAAAAAATAATGACGATATGAAATACGCCCTGCCGCCGACGCTTGACTTTGTTTCGGATGAATACAAATCCTACATTATAGATGTTTTGCGTTATTGCTCGAAGGGTGTCAGCGGTCCGTATGATTTTATGAACAAGGAGTTTTTCGACGCCCTTTTCCTTCCGAAGGAAGAGTGCTTTGAACGCCTTTCATTTTTGATGGATGACCCGAGACTGAAGGTTCTGACTGAGCAGGCAAAAGATAATCAGACTGTCATGGATTCATCTGATAATGACCCCTTTAATGACGGAGAAAACAACCTTTCTCGTGCAAATGAAGAAAAAGGCAGTATTTCTGAGCCAAAGAAAAAAGAAACAAATCAGGCGGTACGTGTGCCGGATGTTCTCTCATCCGTCAAAATTAACAAAAGCGATGCTGCCGAAAAAGGCGAAAACAACGCCAAAAATGAAAAAATAACAGAAAATTCGTCGAAAAGGTTGACAGAAGCCGCTCGCACGGTGTATGATACATTCTCGGATACATCTATGAGTATTGACAGCATTATACTTGCATCGGGACTGGCTGTAAATGTCGTAATGGCTGCGGTAACAGAGCTGCAGGCAGCCGGACTGATTTCTTCGGTTCCCGGCGGCAAGTTTATCAAAACATAGTTTTATGGAGGAAAAAGGATGTCCAAGCTTGTGATAGTCGAGTCGCCTGCTAAGGCGAAAACAATTAAAAAATATCTCGGACCCGGGTATGAGGTCGTTGCTTCAATGGGACACATCCGTGATCTGAACCCGAGCAGGCTGTCGGTTGATATCAAGAAGAAATTCGCACCTAAATATGAGCTTATCAAGGGCAAGGAAAAGCTTGCGGATGATCTTGTCAAGCTTGCCGGAAAAAGCGACGAAGTATTTCTCGCAACCGACCCTGATCGCGAGGGAGAAGCAATATCATGGCATCTTGCATATATACTCGGTCTTGACCTTGAGGATAACAACAGGGTCACGTTCAACGAAATAACGAGATCCGGCGTTACCGGAGGTATGAGCGCACCGAGAAAGATCGACATTGACCTTGTAAACGCTCAGCAGGCGAGACGTATTCTTGACCGACTTGTCGGTTACAAGCTCAGTCCCTTTATTTCGCAGAAGATCCGTAAGGGTCTTTCGGCAGGAAGGGTTCAGTCTGTTGCTGTAAAAATAATAGTAGACCGTGAGCGCGAGGTCAGAGCCTTTGTTCCGGAGGAATACTGGAGCATTGACGCAAAGTTTATCCCCAAGGGCTCAAGAAAGGCTTTTCCTGCATCTTTTTACGGAAACCGCGAGGGTAAAATAAAGATATGCAATCAGCAGCAGGCAGAGAAGATACTTGAAGCCGCAAAGGATAAGACCGCTGTTGTGGAAAAGGTAAAGCACGGAGTTCGTCGCAGAAAGCCTGCGCCGCCGTTTATCACCTCAACTCTGCAGCAGGAGGCATCCAGAAAGCTGGGCTTCCAGTCCAAAAGGACAATGAAGGTTGCTCAGGAGCTTTATGAAGGTGTGGATATAGACGGAATGGGCGCTGTGGGTCTTATTACCTACATGAGAACAGACTCTCTCCGCTTGTCTGATGACGCACTCAATGCAGCAGAGCAGTATATCCGCGCTAAATACGGTGATAAATACTGTCCGAAGGAGCACCGCCGCTTCAAATCCCGTGCGGGCGCTCAGGACGGTCATGAGGCTATCAGACCTACAATGCCGGATATGGAGCCTTCAAAAGTCAAGGCCAACCTTACCAGTGACCAGTATAAGCTCTATAAGCTCATCTGGGAGCGCTTTATCGCATGCCAGATGGCAGAATGTGTTCAGAAAACGACACAGGCGGATATCGCCGTAGGTGACTATATATTCAAGGCTTCAGGCTACAGAGTTGATTTTGACGGATATACCATCCTGTATGTAGAAAGCAAGGACGGCGCCGACGACGAGAAGGAAAGCGAGCTTCCGCCGCTGGAGGAGGGTTGTCTTCTGAAAACAAAGGAAATGATCCCGAATCAGCATTTCACACAGCCGCCGCCAAGATATACCGAAGCAAGCCTTATCAAGGCTCTTGAGGAATACGGTATCGGCAGACCTTCAACTTACGCTGCAACCATAACCACAATTACAACAAGAGGCTATGTTAAGCGCGAAAGCAAAACGCTTATCCCGACGGAGCTTGGCGAGGTTTCCACTAAGCTGATGGAGGAGCGCTTCCCGAAGATCGTTAATGTGAAATTCACTGCAAGGATGGAACAGGATCTCGATACAGTTGAAGAGGGAAAGTGCGAATGGGTTCAGCTTCTGACCGATTTCTACGGCGATTTTGACAAGACCCTCAAAAAAGCCAAGGAAGAAATGAAGGACGTGAAGATTGCCCTTGAGGAGGACAAGACCGACCTCATCTGCGACAAATGCGGAAAGCCGATGGTAGTGAAGTACGGCCGTTACGGTAAATTCATTGCTTGCTCCGGCTATCCTGACTGTAAAAATATCGTCAAGGTAGTAAATAAGATCGGCGTTCCCTGCCCGAAATGCGGCGGTGATGTCATTTCCAGAAATACAAAGCGCGGCAGACAGTTTTTCGGCTGCTCAAACTACCCGAACTGTGACTTTGTTTCGTGGTATGAGCCTGTAAATGAAAAGTGTCCTCGCTGCGGAAGCGTTCTTTTCCGCAAGAAGGGCAAAACACCGAAGCTGTTCTGTAATGCAGAGGGCTGCGGCTTTGAAAAGGAAGATTCAGGCACTGAATAAAAAACCAGGCACGGACTGTGAATTAACATAGTCCGTGCCTTTTTTGCACTTACATATTTACAATGTAAATGGCGAGATTAAGATATGCTGCAAAGCTTAGCCACACAATGTAGGGGACAAGCATTATTCCTGCCGGCTTGTCAATGCGGTAATATGTGACTGATGTCAGAATAACTAGTACGATCAGCATCAGAAGCCACAAAAAGGAAAACAGATACGCACCCATGCCGAAAAAGAATACACACCACAGGAAATTTGCCGCAAGCTGAGCTGTGTTTATCAGCAGCGGCATTCTTGAATTTTCACGGTCCTTGATAAATACCCTCGCAGCAGCAATTGCCATAAGTGCAAAAAGTATAGTCCATACTACCGGAAAAAGCCATTCCGGCGGCGTCAACGGAGGTTTGTTTACTGCGCGGTAGCCGTCCATACAGAGATATGTCACGACTGCGCCAAGACCTGCAATGGCAAAGGTGCAAATAAAGGATACCACGTATGTTGCTGTTTTTTTCATATATTCACCCCTGTAATAAAAAATACTGCATCGCCAATGCGGTGCAGTATTAGTATATTCATAAGGATATGCTTTTATTACGGTTTTGCCTTTCTTTTGCTTTTTTCTTTCAGATCACGCAGAATAATGCGGAATATTTCAGAGGGCTTCGGTGCTGTTCCGTACATCAATACGCCTGCGCGGTAAATGCCTGCGGCTGCTATGCCTATAATAATTGTCGATATAATCTGAACTGCGGCGGAAAGGATTATTTTCCACGGTTCAATATCCGTCAGAGTAGCCCGTATAAACATAGCCATCGGTGAGCTCAGCGGCAGATAAGACATGATAACAATAACCGGATTGTCGTAGTTTTCGCTGACGCACATGAAGATAAGTACCATGTATACTATCACCATAAGCATCATAACAGGGGAGATGAGGTTGGAAAGATCCTCTGATTTGGATGCACACGAGGCAAGAGCGCCGATCAGGAAGGCGTACATGAAATATCCGAGAATGAAAAACAGTACAGCCAGAATCGCAGAGCCGGGTTCTATGCTTATCAGCTTGTAAATCTCCGTAGGTATTGCCGAAGACGATACAAGCTTCAACGATCCGACGGATACCGTAAGTATCAGTGCAAGCTGCGTGAATCCGGCAAGTCCCGAACCAATCACCTTGCCGAACATAAGTTCTGTCGGACGGGCGCAGGTTATCAGCAGCTCCATGGCTCGGGTGTTTTTCTCGCTTACGACGCTTTGTGCAACTATCTGACCGTATGATGTGATAGATACAAAAAGCATGCACATAAGTATGTAAGTAGGCAGATAATTAACCGTCTGATCGGTTCCGGTTGTCAGAACTCTGTTCTGAACGTCAGCATAAACAAGAGCATCTGCCTGATCTGCTTTTATCCCGTATGGTTCGAGGAATGTTGAAACATACATTGCTTTAATTGCCTGTGCGCAGTTTTGCATATTTGTGTCATAAATGGAATTGTTCTTTGTTATGTAAGTATATTCAAGCGCACCTGTGATTTCAGCAGCAAAGCGATATTTGCTGTCGTTGACCTTGCTTTTTACGGTCTCGATGTCTTCTTTTGAGAGAACAACGGCTGTTTCCGGAAAACAGCGGCAGAATTCCCGGCTGACAAGCTCGCCTCCATAAAGCGAATCACTGCATATGACTGCTATTTCCTGATTATCAGTTTTTTCTGTCTCCGGCGACGCAAGAGACATTATAACACCCGGCAAAAAGCTTGAAGCGATAATAAGCAGCAGTATTGCTGCGGTTATTATAATAAACGCCTTATTCCTGACGCAGTTGAGATATTCAAACTGTATTATCTTTCCGATGTTTTTCATACGCTGCCTCCTGCATAACGGACGAAAATGTCCCCGAGGGTCGGTTCGCTTACAGCAAAAGAATCAATATCAATGCTGCACCGACCAAGCTCAGAAATAAGCCTTGCCTTGTCATGCTCGTTTTTAAGCCTGACGGTTACTGTATCGTTCTTTTCATCAGGCATAATACTTTCCGCAATATCGCTTATGCTGCGGATAAGATATTTTGCAAGTTCCGCACTTTGTGTGCTTGATAATACAATATTGTTTCTCGGATAGCTGCGGCGTATTTCCTTTATGCTTCCGGAAACAGCAATTTTGCCGGAATTCAGTATTACTATATCGTCGCAGAATTCTTCAATGTAATTCATCTGGTGGCTTGAGAAAATGACAGCCGCACCACCGTCTATCATTTCTTTGATAACGTCGCGCAGCAGACCGGCATTGACAGGATCAAGGCCGGAAAATGGTTCGTCAAGTATAATAAGCTGAGGATCACAAAGCAGAGCAGCTGCAAGCTGTATTTTCTGCTGGTTGCCCTTGCTGAGGGTTTCCAGGGGCTTTCCGGCATATTGGCTCATATCCATGCGACGCAGCCAGCGTGCAGTATTTTCGGCAGCCAGCTTTTTTGACAGACCTCTCAGCCTGCCGAAATAAATAAGCTGCTCTTCTATTTTTTTCTTCGGATAAAGACCTCTTTCCTCCGGCAGATAGCCTATGCGTATGGTATTTCGGTCAATGGGCTTTCCGTCTGTGAGCACACTACCGCTGTCGGGGTAGAATACACCCATGATTATTCGTATGGTTGTAGTTTTACCGGCGCCGTTACGCCCGAGCAGACCCAGGGCCTTTCCGCTTTGTGCGCTGAAGCTGACGTCCCGGAGAACTTCTTTTTCGCCGAAGCTTTTTGTCAGGTTTTGCACCTCGAAATTCATATTTTTTCCTCCCGGATAAAGCTGTTATTCAAAATAAATGTTATCATTCATGAAGGACTGCACATCGGTGCCGGGCAGGTTTACGGCAAGCATGAGCTTTGCAAGAGCAGCTTCGGTAGTGATATCATACAGCGGAATTGCACCGTCTGAAATAAGGCTGTGAGTGCTTTCGTAAAGAGAAACGGCACTTTTCTTAACGGAACAGATGAAAAAGGGTATTTTGCGTTCACGGCATTTTTTCAGTAAAGTTGAGGCGCTGCTGTTTATCGTTCCGGAGTGGTAGCTTTCGTGCAGCAGTGCGGCAGTTCCTTCGGGAATGTTTATCGAATTATAATCTGCTGCAGGGTTTGCATTGATAACAAGTACTTTTTTTTCAAAGCGTAGGGAGGAGCAGTCGATATTCTTTCCGCAAAGGCTGAATCCGTCTGCAGAGTCACTGTGAAAAATAAAACTGCCATTTCCGTCATATAAGGCAAGCTCGTGCCCGTCTCTTGAAGAAAAGCGGTCGAAAAAGCGGTCGGCTTCAATAAGTCTTGTAGGAAGCCAGACCTGTGCAAGATCGCTGTTATCGTTTTTGTAAACCGTATATACACCGCATTTCGATACACGGACAAGTTCCGCAGCAGTATTCATATTAACCATAGCGTTGCTGCGTGGATCAGACGGTACGTAGTTTGCCGCTGTTATAACTATGGGCTTTCCTGCCGCGCCGAAGCAAAGTCCCAGTAAAGCACTGGTATAGGACAATGTATCGCTTCCGTGTGTAACGATTATTCCGTCATAATCCTCCTGCAGTGCATGGCTTATCCTTCTGATAAGCTTTTCTGAATATGCAGGGGTCAGATTTTCACTGAGGATGTTATATACGCGCTCAGTGGTTATTATTACGTCGTTCTGCTTTTTTACAGTATCCTCAACTCCTCCGGAAGCATCGATAACTCCGTTTTTTTCCTCGCTACCGATTGTCCCTCCGGTCTGCAGCAACAGTATTTTCATATTTTAGCACCTTCATTAGTATTTTAATTAAGTATAAAAGATTGACCAACCTTTGTCAAGGTTATGCAGAAGTGTAATACTGCTCTTTGAAGATGGGAAAAAATGTTGCGAAAATGACGAAATAACAGCATTTTGTACAATTTAGATACCTTTTTATTACAAATAATTCATTTGACACCCGAATACATTTGTGATAATATAAAGTCGTAGGAATGTATAAAAATTCGTATATATGATGGAGGTATGTAATATGAAATGTTTAGCATGCGGTGCAGAACTTCCCGAGGGAACAATATTCTGCACATCCTGCGGTACTAAGTTAGAGCCCGTACAGGATGCATTTAAGCAGCCTGCAGCGGATAATTTCTCACAGCCGGATTTCCAGCAGCCTGTAGCGGATAATTTCTCACAGCCGGATTTCCAGCAGTCTGTAGCGGATAATTTCTCACAGCCGGATTTCCAGCAGCCTTCAGCGGATAATTTCTCACAGACTTCTTATGATCAGCCGGCTCCTGCTCCTTATGCTGCAGCACCTCAGAGTGATCCATACGGCGCAGTACCTCAGAGTGCCCCCTACAGCGCACCGGTTAAGCCTGCTGTTGTTGATCCCGGCAAAAATCTCGGTATCGCTTCTCTGATACTTGGAATTATCTCTGTTGTTTTTACAGTAATTCTCGGTTTTCTTTCATTCTTCTTTATTCCGACAAACCTTGTATCTATCGGATGCGGTATTGCCGGTATAGTCACAGGCTCCAAGGCTAAGAAAGCCTGCGAGGCTGCGGGTGTTACATTGGTGGAACAGGACATGTTCCGTGCGGGTAAGCGCAAGACGCTCCGCCTCTATATCGACAAGCCCGAAGGGGTTTCGATTGACGATTGCTCGAACGTGAGCCGCCACCTTTCCGATGCGCTGGACCTTGACCCCGATATTATCGAGGGCGCTTACACGCTGGAAGTGTCGTCGCCCGGGTTGGACCGCCCCCTCAAGTCGGTCGCCGATTTTACACGCAACATCGGGCGCTTCTTGCGCGTGACCCGCAGCACTGGAAAGCCGGTCACGGGCAAGCTCAAGGCTGCCGATGAAGAAAGTTTGACGCTCACCCTCAAGGGCAACGCCGGTGACATTGTCGTTCCGCGTTCCGAGGTGCTTGTGGCGAAAGTGGATGTACAAATATAATAGGAAGGTCTAGAATGGCTAAAAAGAACGAACCCAAGGTTAATTTGGTTGAAGTGCTCAAGGAAGTGATGGATGCCAAGAACATGGACGATGCCGTCATCGAGGGCGCCCTCAAGCAGGCGCTGATTTCCGCTGCGCGCAAGTACCTGCATATCGACAAGAAGATCGAGGTCGATATCGACAAGGAGACGAACGAGATTCACGTGTTCCTCCGCGTCGAGGTGGTGGACGATTATCCGGACTACGACCCGAGCATGACCGCCGAACAGGTCGAGGAAATGGACGAAGGCTACATGCTCGTTCCCGAGGCCCAGGAATACAACGAGGACGCCCAGCCGGGTGACTTCCTCGAAATGGAAGTCCCGACCACGTCGTTCGGTCGCCAGGCCATCCAGACCGCCAAGCAGCTTTTGACCCAGCAGATCCGCGACGCCGAACGCCAGAAGATTACGGACACCTACCGCGGCCGTATCGGTACGATGATCAGCGGCGAAGTGCTCCGCCTCGAAG
>ONAX01000054.1 GCA_900315875.1 uncultured Eubacteriales bacterium
ACTCTGACGGTAGTGAAGACCGAGATCAACCTCATCAATCTACCGACCAGGGTTCTTACACTTGAAGCAGGTAAGACTTATGATATAAAGGCATCAACAACTCCTGAGAAAAAAGAATCGCTCATCAAGTACAGAAGTGAAAATACTGATGTTGCTACAGTTAATTCAGCCGGCAGAATTAAGGCTGTTGGTGCCGGTACAGTATGGGTTACTTGTTATGATCCCACCGACACAGTAACTGCAAGCATCAAGGTTACTGTTACAAAAAAAGCGGCCGAAAGTACCACAACTGCAAAAACTACCACAACAACTCAGCAGAAAGCTGCTCCGACAATAAGTATTTCACAGTCATCTGCTTCTATAGAACAGGGTTCTAACGTCAGCCTTACAGCAAAACTTTCAGATAAATCAAGTGTTAAATGGTCAACCTCAAACGCTGTAGTTGCTTCCGTAAAGAATGGTGTTGTTAGCGGACTGACCACCGGAACTGCAATCATAACAGCCTCAGATTCAACCGGAAAAGTAACGGCAAGCTGTGAAGTTACTGTAAAAGGTGTTTCCTCAAGCGGAATTAGTCTTTCAAGGTACAGTGCAACGACACAGGCAGGCAAAACACTTTACATTAAAGGATATTGCAGCCGCAGTGCAAAATGGGGAACAAGTGACTCAAATATCGCAACTGTAAGCGAAGGATTTGTATACGGAAAGTCAACCGGTAAGGTTGCAATTACATATACCGATAACTACGGAAACCGTGCCGTATGCGTTGTAACGATCGGTGCTGCAGATTCCATCAAGTTTACATATGCATCTCCTAATTCCGCGGTAATCAATCAAACCGTGAAGCTTATTGCCATTACAGATAAAAACCGCAGTGCTGTCAGATTTACTGTTTTTGAAAACGGACGTCGTACTACAGTAAACGCTACCTCAAAAAAGACTGAGGGTGGGACTTATGTTTGGACAGCAAATTATAAAGTTACTTCCGCGGGTGACCACTCTTATATTGCGTATGCAAACAAAAACGGCACATGGTCCACATGTGATGCCGGAAAAGCAGATATCTGGGTCACAAATAAAAAGAATTCCAAGACAACAGGACTTGACAGACTTCGTGCAAGCGATGAGGTTATCAGATTCATCGGCAACTGGGAAGGCTTCGTATCAGATATCACCTACGATACTCTCGCAAATAACATTCCTACAATCGCTCACGGCTACGTTGTATGGGAAGGAGAATCCTTTTATAATCATATGACAAGAAGCGAGGGTTACGCTCTTCTGGTCAAAGCTGTTAATGAGGGAGTTTACTCCTCAAGAGTCAACGATATGCTCATTGGTGAAAACATCCGCTTCAATCAGCAGCAGTTCGACGCACTGGTAAGCTTCAGCTATAACCTTGGTACAGGTTGGTCTTATTCTTCTGATATAAAGACTATTCTCCTTAATTCGTACGGTCCTGCAACTTCCGGCAGTTCTACGGTATATGGTACAGTTTCAGCAAACGGAGGACTGAATCTCCGCAAGAGCTACACTACATCTTCGGGTGTAATCAGAGTGCTGAACGACGGAGAAGTTGTAACTCTTGTCAGCACCCAGAAATACAATGGCGTATGGTACAAGGTCAAGACATCAAAGAATGAAACTGGTTATGTCAGCGGCACATATCTGAACCTTTCGAGCTCAGGTTCCAACGTTAGAGACCTTACATACGTAAATAAGAATGCATTAATCAATGAGCTTCTTGCTTATCACCATGCCGGCGGCGTTTGCTACTACGGTCTTCTTTACAGAAGATGCGACGAGCTTGAGATGTTCTTCTACGGCGATTACGCTAATGACGGATTTGATGATAAGTATGGATTCCCGAGCCCCTACTGTCTTTCATTTTAAATGATCAAGAGCGGCATACTCTGCCGCTCTTTTCATTGTATATACACTGCTGTACGCAGTAATTAATTATTTTGAGGTGTTTTATATGAGTGAAAAAAAGATTGGATTTATCGGTGCAGGAAATATGGCTACTGCAATAATAAACGGTATCCTCAGAGAGAAGATTAAATCTCCGTCACTTATCAATGTCTTCGATAAGGATGCTGAAAAGCTTGCTCTTATGAAATTGAAAGGTGTTTCTTGCTTTGATTCAGGCTATGATCTTGCAGCTGCTTCTGACATCGTTGTTCTTGCAGTAAAGCCGCAGAATTACGACGAGGTTCTGTCAGAGATATCTGCTGCTGCAGCCGAAGACAAGGTTTTTGTTACAATTGCTGCCGGTATTTCAATTGATTATGTTCGTTCGGGACTTGGTAAAGCTTGTCCGATGGTCAGAGTAATGCCGAACACACCGCTTCTTCTCGGAAAGGGAGCTACAGCTCTTTGTCGTTCCGATAATATTTCCGATGAGGATTTTGAAGAGGTCAGAATGATGTTCGCTCTTTCGGGCGAAGCTGTTGTTCTTCCTGAATCACAGATGAATGCAATCATTGCTGTAAATGGTTCAAGCCCTGCATATATCTATCTTTTTGCAAAGGCAATGGTTGATTACGCTGTTTCAGTCGGAATTGACGGTGATACAGCTCTGAAGCTTGTCTGCAAAACATTCGAGGGCAGTGCTGAAATGCTTCGCTCATCAGGAGATACACCCGAGGTTCTGATTGATAAGGTTTGCTCTAAGGGCGGCACAACAATTGAAGCTATGAATGTTCTCAGAGATAAAAAGGTTCCCGAAACCATTGCCGAAGCAATGGCGGCATGCACAAGACGTGCAGAAGAACTCGGAAGATAAACTGCTGCATATATTTACTATATATGCAGTTGGAGGGATGTCAGATGTATTGTAAATCATGTGGAATGACTTTGGACGAGACTTTTGAAGTCTGTGCTTTGTGTGGAACGAAAAGGGGAGAGGGCTCAACCTTCTGCTCTTATTGCGGTGCTGTCAGACAGGTCGGCGCCGATTCTTGTCAGCAATGCGGTTCCTTATTTGCTGAGCAGGATTCATCTCAGCCCGTAACACCGCCTTCAGGTGAACAAGTAAGCTTTTCTGCTCCTTTTGATTTCAGACCTGAACCGGAAGCTGCGCCGGATATATACGAAACTGAAGCTGCGCCGGATATATACGAGACTGAGGCTGATAAGAATCCGGCTGCGGAAGAACCGGTAATAACTCAGAATAAGGTTTTTTGCAGAGGCTGCGGTCATGAGCTTATTCCCGGTCAGACAGTTTGTCCGAACTGCGGTACGAAAAAAGGAGAGGGAAATGCATTTTGCAAGCACTGTGGTGCACCGACTGAGAAGCCCGATGCACCAGTATGTCCGAAATGCGGCAAAAGCCTGAGTGAATCATTTGACTTCGGACGATACATGTCAAAGTTTGCAGAAAATATTACGGGCGTTTTCAAAAATCCCGGATTTCCAGGTATGGTATTTGATTTCGGACCATATTTTCTCAGCATAATTATGCTTATCCTTGCTTTACTTCCCTGTGTCACAGTTGCACAGGGGGCATATACCTATTTTGAATACAGCTTGATAAACATCTTTGCAATGACAGGTCCAGGCGGTTTTCTTGTAGTAATCGCTTTTTTGTTTTCAATTGCTCGTTTTGTTCCTCATGTAGATGATTATATCAACAAGAAAAATCCTCATATAGGAAAATTTGCAATTTTTATCGTTCCTGCACTTGATCTTCTTGCAACGATAAGCCTGTTTATTCATATGTTCTTCGGTTCCCTTAATATCGGAACCGGAGCAGACCAGATACAGACCTATTACAGTCTGGCATTTTTAGGCTGGATCTTTGTACTTCTTACTCTTGCAAATATCGCATTGGCCCTGCTTTCGATGCTCAGGGGAATGGGTAAAATCAAGATCTGACAAAAAAGCTGCCGCAGTTTTTCTGCGACAGCTTTTATTATATTACAATTCCACCGTTTACACCAATTACCTGACCGGTAATGAATGATGAATTTTTATCCGCTAGAAAAAGTGCGGTCCGAGCTATGTCCTGAGGAGTACCTATTGTTCCTGTCGGTGTTTCCTCCTTCAGTGCTTCTATATCCTCGGGCAGAAGGTTTGAATTCATATCAGTCTGAATCACACCGGGTGATATACAGTTTACAGTAATACCGCTGAGCCCCTCTTCTTTGGCAAGTGCCTTGGTGAGACCGATTACCCCTGCCTTTGCTGCGGAATAGTGCACTTCACATGATCCTCCGACCTGTCCCCACATTGAAGAAATATTGATTATCCTTCCGAAATGCTGCCTTATCATGTAAGGAAGTGCAGCACGACAGCAGTAGAAAACGCTGCTCAGATCGGATGCAATCATACGATCCCATTCATCATCAGTTATTTCTGTAAAAAGTCTGAATTGCGCTATTCCTGCGTTATTAATAAGGATATCAGCTCCGCCGAATTTATCTTCTATCTCATTAAACATAAGACGCACTTCTGATGGGGAAGAAACATCGCATCTGAACATTTCGCACTCAGCGCCGCTTTTACGAAGACTATTTACAAGAGACACTGCAGCATCCTCGCTGTTATTGTAATTAATGAAAACCCTGTCTCCGTTTTCTGCAAAGACCTTTGCGCAGGCTGCACCAATTCCTCTCGAGGAGCCTGTTATAAGAACATTTCGCATATTATGCCTTTCTTATCGCCTTTACTATTTCTCCGACGAATACCTCGTGCCAGTCTCCGCTTGAGTATGCAGAATTGATAATTGAACGGTCAACAAAGCAGTCCGGAGTCATTTTCTGCTTGTAGAGCTTTTTACAAACAAGAACAAGCTCAGCCTGCTCAAAATAAGGTGCCTTTTCGTCAAAACAGGGGATAAGACCGGTAACCTTAGCCTTATCAACATCTCTTCCGGAATTTGCACCGCAGAAGGCAAGCTCCTTTCTCATATTGTCCCCGAAGAAGCTCAGAGTATAGTACTCCTCTCTGTCGAGAAATTCCATCGTATATCTTGAATCTCTGACAAAAGAAAAGGCAACATCCTTATTCCAGAGTACACCGACTCCGCCCCAGCTTGCAGTCATTGTGTTATAGCTGTCGCTGTTGCCTGCTGTTATCAGCATCCACTGATTTCCTATTGCATGGAAAAAATTTTCCTGCAGTTCATCTGCTTTTACAGTAATAAAACTCATATCAATTCCTCCTTGAAAGATTATTTCTGTCTGCTATAATATAGTATATCACAAATTGCAGTTTGTGAAAATACCCAATGAACACAATTTATAAAAATCATTATTGCACTTATACATGCGTTATATGCAGAAATTTCTGCATATATGCATAGAATCTCAAAATTAATGAATGTAATTCTTATCCACCGGAAATACCAATGCAGATATTTTTGTCATTTGGTCTGAATTTGATATACACTTTATATAAAAGTATTCTACAAATATATGATAAAATATATAATCATCCAAAAATCAAGGAATCTGAATAAATATTCATTTTTCACTTGAATTATACAAAAAAAGTTGTATAATAATATCGTAACATATTTCAACGGAGGTCGTTACTATGGGCAACATAAAAAAAGTAGTTCTTGCGTATTCAGGCGGTCTTGATACTTCCATCATCATTCCGTGGCTCAAGGAAAACTATGACAACTGCGAGGTTATCGCTGTATCTGGCGACGTAGGTCAGGGAACTGAGCTTGACGGTCTTGAAGAGAAAGCAAAAAAGACAGGCGCTTCAAAGCTTTATATTGAAGATCTGAACAAAGAATTCATTGAAGAATACGTATTCCCGACAATCAAGGCGGATGCAGTATATGAGAGCAAGTATCTTCTCGGTACTTCCTTTGCTCGTCCGATCATCGCAAAGAGAATTGTTGAAATAGCTCTTGCAGAGGGCGCAGACGCTATCTGCCACGGCTGCACAGGTAAGGGAAACGATCAGGTTCGTTTTGAGCTTGCTATCAAGGCATTCGCTCCCGATATGAAGATCATCGCTCCATGGAGAGAGTGGGATCTTAAGAGCCGTGACGAAGAAATCGACTACGCAGAGGCACACAATATTCCTCTGAAGATCACAAGAGAAACAAACTATTCAAAGGATAAGAACATCTGGCACATTTCTCACGAGGGTCTTGACCTTGAAGACCCGGCTAATGAGCCGATGTATAACAAGGAAGGCTTCCTTGAGCTTGGCGTCAGCCCTGAGCAGGCTCCCGATAAGCCCACCTATGTAACAATTTCCTTTGAAAAGGGTGTTCCGGTTGCTATTGACGGCGAGAAGCTCGGTTCTGTTGAGATTGTAAAGAAGCTCAACAAACTCGGCGGCGAAAACGGTATCGGTATCGTTGACCTCGTTGAGAACCGCCTCGTTGGCATGAAGTCCAGGGGTGTTTATGAAACTCCCGGCGGCACAATCCTCTATCATGCACATAACAAGCTCGAGGAAATCACCCTCGACAGAGATACATATCACTACAAGCAGGAGGTAGGTCTGCGTTTTGCAGAGCTCGTATACTTCGGTCAGTGGTATACACCTCTCAGAAAGGCTCTTTCAGCTTTTGTTGACAGCACACAGGAAACTGTTACCGGCGACGTTAAGCTCAAGCTCTACAAGGGCAACATTATTGATGCTGGCGTTACTTCTCCGTACTCACTGTACGATCCTGATATCGCAACCTTCGATGAGGACGAGGTTTATGATCAGAAGGACAGCGCAGGCTTCATTAATCTGTTTGGTCTGCCGATAAAGGTTCAGGCTAAGAAGGGTCTTATCAAAGAATGATCTGATAAACAAAAAACAATATTCAGGGCGAACAATGGTTAAAAATCGTTGTCCGCCCGACTATTGTTTAATTCGGAATATCTGCCTTTTACGCATGTGCAGTGTTTCCGCAAATACGTAAACGACAGAAATTCACTGAAACGGAGTGTTAATATCATGAAACTGTGGGCAGGACGTTTTTCCAAGGAAGTAGACAAGAAAACTAATGATTTCAATTCATCCATCAGCTTTGACAGCCGCATGTATAAGGAGGATATCGAAGGAAGTATCGCTCACGCTACAATGCTCGGCAAGTGCGGCATTATTTTCGGGGATGAATCCGAAGCAATTGTAAAGGGTCTTGAAGGTATTCTCAGTGATATCGAAAGCGGTAAGCTTGAAATAGACCCCAATGCCGAAGATATTCATACATTCATCGAGGGAGAGCTGACAGAGCGTCTGGGTCAGACAGGTAAAAGACTTCATACAGCAAGAAGCCGTAATGACCAGGTAGCTGTTGATATACGTCTCTATCTGAAAAAGGAGACCGTTGCCGTAAAGGGTCAGCTTAAGGAGCTTGTATCTGTTCTTTGTAATAAGGCTGAACAGTATTCTACCGCAGTAATGCCCGGTTATACTCATCTTCAGCGTGCTCAGCCTATCACCTTTGGTCATCATCTGATGGCATATGCTGAAATGCTCCTGCGTGATATTGACAGACTCGACTGTGCATATAAGCACATGGATGAAATGCCGCTCGGTTGCGGAGCTCTTGCTACTACAACATATCCGATTGACCGCACTGTTACAGCTTCTCTTCTCGGTTTTTCCGGAATCTGCCAGAACAGCCTGGACGGCGTTTCCGACAGAGATTTCTGCATGGAACTTGCAAGTGCTCTTTCGATAGTTATGGTTCATCTTTCACGTTTTTCGGAAGAGATCATAATGTGGTGCAGCTGGGAATTCAAATTTGTAGAGCTTGATGATGCTTTTTCAACCGGCTCAAGTATTATGCCTCAGAAGAAAAACCCTGATATCGCTGAGCTTGTAAGAGGTAAATCTGGCCGTGTATTCGGCGATCTTATGACACTCCTGACTGTTATGAAGGGAATTGCTCTTGCATATAACAAAGACATGCAGGAGGACAAGGAAGCTATTTTTGACGCTATTGATACTGTTAAAATGTGTCTTACCGCCTTCACCCCAATGATCGAAACAATGAAGGTTCTTCCTGACAATATGAGAAAGGCTGCTGCAAAGGGCTTTATCAATGCTACTGACTGTGCAGATTATCTCGTAAAGAAGGGAATGCCATTCCGCGATGCATACAAGGCAACCGGCACACTGGTAGCGCTTTGCATCGAAAAGGAAACGACACTCGAAGAACTCCCGCTTGAAGAATATAAGAAGATTTGCGAAACATTCGATGAGGGAGTATATGATGCAATATCGCTTGAAAACTGTGTAAACGGCAGAAATGTTATCGGCGGTCCCGCATCTGAAAACGTCAGAGCTCAGGCAAAAAGAGTAAGAGAGTACATCCAGACTAAATAATATATAAGATACACAACAATATTATTTCAGGAGGTACAACATGAAACAGACAAGTCCAACTCCGACTTCCGCGAAAGAAAAAACAACATTTTTCAGCGCAAGCCCTGTAATGCGTAAAGTTAAAGAAATCGGTTATCATGCAGAAGCCGGCGACAATACTGCAAGCTACGGCGGTATTTTAATTAAGACAGGCTTTTTTCTGCTTATGACCGTTGTCGGAATCATTGCTTATCTTTTTGCTCAGGTTCATTGGTTCTCACATCAGCCCATGATTGAAGGTCTTCAGGTTCATGGTTTTGAGTTTTCAATTTCCATTCCGCAGGCAATGGCTCTTCTTGCTATTTCAATCGTTTGCGTTATTACACAGTTATTATCCGGCTTTTTCCCTGAACTGCTTCCTGTAACCGGTACTCTTTATTCAATGTCACAGGGTGCATTGATCTCATGTCTTATTTTTACCGTTCTTGGCGGTCAGCATCTTGAATACCTTGGCCTGCTTGCTCTTGTTATTACGGTTATTGTTGTTGCATCTATGGCGGCAATGTATGCAAAGGGCATTATCAAGGTTGACAAGAAATTCAGGATGATTCTTCTTACACTTATTTTTTCCAGCATGGGACTCAGCTTGGTTATTCTTATATGCTCATTCATTCCAGGTGTTAATGTATTTGTAGCTGCAATTCTGAACAATCTTGTTGTAAGCGTATTTCTTTCGATTGTTTCTATAATAATCTCTACAATGTTCCTGATTTCTGAATTTGCAGTTATGGACGACGTTGTTACAAATCATTATCCTGCAAAGTTTGAGTGGAACGTTGCATTCGGTCTTGCTTTTGCGATTCTCTGGATCTATGTTAAGATTCTCGAAATCATAATGCGAATAGCAGGCAGCAGAAGAGGAAGATAAAATAATTAATTATAATATACAGGATAAGAGGTAAAGAAAATGAAAATAAAAGCAGGTATTATTGGTGCTACAGGCTATGCCGGAGCAGAGCTTGTACGTATACTTCTTAGTCACCCCGATGCTGAAATTGTTGCAATCAGCTCAGTAAGCTTTGAGGGACAGAAGCTCAGCGATGTCTATCCGTCTTACAAGGGTCTTTGCGACATGGAATGTAAAAAGCAGGAAGATGTTGTTGCACAAAGCGATGTTATTTTCGCAGCACTTCCTCACGGTCTTTCACAGGAGCTTGCTGCTCAGTGTGATAAAGCTGGTAAGGCTTTTATCGACCTTGGAGCCGATTTCAGACTTCAAAGCGAACAGGAATATAAAGAATGGTACGGCTGTGATTTTCTTGATCACGACCTTCACAGCAGGTCTGTATATGGTCTGCCGGAGCTTTTCAGAGAGAATATCAAAGGCAAGCGCATAATTGCAAACCCCGGCTGTTACACAACCGGCGCACCTCTTGCTCTTGCTCCCGCAGTAAAGGGCGGACTTGTAAGCACAGAGGGAATAATTGTAGATTCCAAATCAGGTGTTACAGGTGCCGGCAGAAAGCCTAATCAGGGTAATCATTATCCTGAGCTTAACGAAGGCTTCCATGCTTACAAGGTTGCAAACCACAGACATACACCTGAAATTGAGCAGACGCTCGGAAAGCTTTCCGGAAAAAAGGTCACAATCACATTTGTTCCGCACCTGCTCCCGGTTAACCGCGGCATTATTTCAAGTTGCTATGCGAGGATAAATGATGACGTTACATTTGAAGATATCAGAAATGCTTACGAGCAGTTCTATAAGGATGAATTTTTTGTCAGACTGCTTCCTGACGGCGCTAATGCTGATATTCATAATATAAAGTATTCAAATTTCTGTGATATTTCCCTGCATCACGACAAGCGTACAAATACTCTTGTTGCTATTTCCGCTATAGATAATATGGTCAAGGGCGCTGCCGGTCAGGCAATACAGAATATGAATATTATTTTCGGTCTTGATGAAAAGGCAGGTCTTATAATAGTACCGCCTGCATTCTGATCGAATATAAACGGAGGAAAGAAATGATGGGATACAAATTTATTGAAGGTTCTGTAACTGCAGCAAAAGGTTTTACCGCTTCGGGTGTTCACTGCGGAATCAGAAAGAATAAGACAAAAAAAGATCTTGGTCTGATCTTCTGTGAAAAGCCCTGCACTGCAGCTGCTGTATATACTCAGAATCTCGTTCAGAGCTCACCTATTACCATTACAAAAAAGAATCTTTCAAACGGTATTGCTCAGGCTGTTATCGCAAACAGCGGTAATGCCAATACATGTAATTTTGACGGAGACAGCAAAGCTCAGAAAATGTGCGAGCTTGCAGCTTCTGCGCTCGGAATAAGCGCTGATGATGTCATTGTTGCTTCTACCGGTGTTATCGGTCAGATTCTTCCCATTGAGCCGATTGCAGAGGGCATGGAGTCACTGGTTGCTGCTCTGTCAGAAAATGGCAGTACTGATACCGCCGAGGCAATAATGACAACAGATACCGTTAAAAAAGAAGTTGCTGTTGAAACAACAATTGGCGGCAAAACAGTAAAGATCGGCGGTATTTCAAAGGGCAGCGGCATGATACATCCTAATATGGCAACAATGCTCTGCTTTGTAACTACCGATGCTGCTATCTCCGCAGAAATGATCAAGAAGGCAGTAAAAGCCGCTGCTGATGACACCTTTAATATGGTAAGCATTGACGGTGATACATCAACAAATGACATGCTTTCAGTAATGGCTTCAGGTCTTGCAGGTAATGCAGAAATAACCGCAGAAGGCGAAGATTATAATGCATTTCTTGAAGCTCTTACAGCAGTATGCAAGGAGCTTTCCAGAAAAATGGCAAAGGACGGCGAAGGTGCAACAAAGCTTCTTGTTTGTAAGGTAAGCGGTGCTAAAACGCTTGCTGATGCAAAGGGCGTAGCAAAATCTGTAATCTGCTCCAGCCTTCTCAAGGCTGCGATGTTTGGTGCAGATGCAAACTGGGGACGTGTACTCTGCGCTATCGGTTATTCAGGCTGTGACGTTGATGTGCATAAGGTCAATGTTTCCTTTGCATCTGAAAAAGGATCTATAGACGTCTGCAAAAACGGCGCCGGCATAGAATTTTCTGAGGATCTTGCCAAGGAGATTCTGCTTATGGATGAGATTGACATTATCGTTGATCTTCAGATGGGCAGCTTCTATGCAGAAAGCTATGGTTGTGATCTTACATATGATTACGTAAAGATCAACGGCGATTACAGAACATGATGGATGGAGTGATTAATATGCCAAGTATATCCGAACAGGCAAAGGCTAATGTGCTTATTCAGGCACTTCCTTATATACAGAAATATTCAGGTCAGACTATTGTTATCAAATACGGCGGAAACGCTATGATAAGCGAAGAACTGAAAAATGCCGTAATGAGCGATATCGTTCTTCTGCAGCTTACCGGCATTAATGTTGTACTGGTTCACGGCGGTGGTCCTGAGATAAGCGATATGCTCAAAAAGATAGGCAAGGAGAGCAAATTCGTAGGCGGTCTGAGAGTAACTGATGAAGAAACTATCGACGTTGTACAGATGGTACTTGCAGGCAAGGTCAATAAAAGCCTTGTTCAGCTTCTTGAGCAGCACAGCGGTAAGGCTATCGGACTGTGCGGCCTTGACGGCAGAATGATAATGGCGGAAAAAAAGATTGCCGGAGAGGATCTCGGCTTCGTAGGCGAGATTATCGAAGTAAATACCGGTGTTATTACCCACGCAACTTCTAACGGCTATATTCCGATCATTTCAACAATAGCAGGCGGTTACAACGGAGCTGTGTACAATATCAACGCGGATCTTGCGGCAGCAAGAATTGCTGCTGAGCTTAAGGCTGCAAAGCTTATTCTTATGACGGATATAAAGGGACTTCTTCGCGATAAGGATGACGACGAAACTCTTATTCCCGTTGTCAATGTCAGCGAGGTTCCTATGCTGAAAAGAGAGGGTATTATCAGCGGCGGCATGATTCCGAAGATCGACTGCTGCGTTGAGGCTGTACGCCGCGGTGTAAAGCGTGCCCATATTATTGACGGCAGAATTCCGCATTCTATTCTGATTGAAATGTTCTCCGATGAAGGTATCGGAACAATGTTCTATTAAGGAGGATTCAACGTGACCTTTGAACAGATAAAAAATGATGAACAACAGTATATGATGCATACCTACGGCCGTTTTCAGACGGCTCTGGTAAGCGGTAAGGGTGCTGTTGTCAAGGATGTAAACGATAAGGAATATATTGACTTTACAAGCGGTATCGGTGTTAATTCACTCGGTTACTGTGACGAAGGATGGGTGAAGGCTGTAACTGAACAGGCTTCCACTCTGCAGCATATTTCCAACCTCTACTATTCACCGCTTCAGACAGAGCTTTCAAAGAAGCTTTGTGAAATAACCGGTATGGATAAGGTTTTTCTCTGTAACAGCGGTGCCGAGGCAAACGAATGTGCAATAAAGATTGCGAGAAAGTACAGCTTTGATAAATACGGTGACGGACGTCGCAAGATCCTGACGCTCGTAAATTCATTCCACGGAAGAACTGTCACAACTCTATCAGCTACCGGACAGGATGTTTTCCATAATTACTTTTTCCCGTTTACTGGCGGCTTTGACTATGTAAAGGCTAATGATATCGCTGATCTGAAAAGCCATATTGATGACGAGGTTTGTGCTGTTTTTATCGAACTTATTCAGGGCGAAGGCGGGGTAATGCCTCTCTCAAAGGAATTTGTAAATGAGGTTTCTGAAGTCTGCAAGGAAAAGGATATCCTTCTTCTTGTGGATGAGGTTCAGACCGGTGTATCAAGAACAGGTGCTGTGTACTGCTTCCAGAATTACGGTATCCAGCCTGATGTTATTACATCTGCAAAGGGACTTGGCGGTGGTGTTCCGATCGGCGCATGCGTCTGCAGCAAAAAGCTTTCAGACGTCATGTCAGCCGGCACTCATGGTACAACATTCGGAGGAAACCCCATTGCATGCGCTGCAGCTATTGAGGTTTTGTCCCGTGTCACAAGCAATAGCTTCCTTGAGGAAGTCAATAAAAAAGGTAACTACATCCGCGCAAAGCTTTCTGAAATGGGCAATGTAAGGGAAGTACGCGGCATGGGTATGATGATCGGCATAGTTACGGAAAAGGACAATGCAAAACAGGTTGCAGCAGAATGTGTTGACAATGGTCTGCTTATTCTTACTGCAAAGAATCTGATCCGTCTCCTTCCGCCGCTCACAATCACTTACGAAGAAATTGACAAGGGTCTTTCTATATTAAAAAAAGTAATGGAGGCGTAAACCAATGAAACATTTACTGAAAATGCTCGATCTCAGCTCAGAAGAGGTAATTGATATTCTCAATCTTGCCGATCAGCTGAAATATGAGCAGAAGCACGGCATCCCTCATAAGTATCTTGAGGGAAAATCACTCGGCCTTATCTTCGAAAAGGCATCCACACGTACAAGGGTTTCCTTTGAGGTAGGCATGTACCAGCTCGGCGGCCAGCCTATCTTCCTTTCATCCAAGGATATGCAGATCGGCAGGGGCGAGCCGGTTCAGGATACAGCAAGGGTTCTTTCACGCTACCTCGACGGTATTATGATCAGGACCTTCGAGCAGAAGGAAGTTGAGGATCTTGCACAGTACGGCTCAATTCCGATTATCAACGGTCTTACAGATTTCTGTCATCCCTGTCAGATTCTTGCTG
>ONAX01000064.1 GCA_900315875.1 uncultured Eubacteriales bacterium
TTTGCATAAATCACTTTGCCGCCTTGCAAAAGAAAAAAGGCTTGAAACGGACGTTTCAAGCCTTAAAAGTTCAGTATTTATGCGGATATTCATTGCGGCGTTCACGTTTGGAGACCGCTGCTCTACCAACTGAGCTATACCCCTATGTATTCTTTTTTCAGCGCCTTATTATAATACCATATGACCACCGATTTGTCAAGCAAAAAAACAATATTTTTGTGCAGTATCAAAGTAATTTGTTCCGTCCGGACAATTGTCCTTCGCCACGTATCCGGTTTCAGATGTTTTTATAAATCTGTTTTCTCTGTACCGGTCAATCTATAGGATCTGAGTAAATCTGAATAATAAACAAGGGCTTTTCAGGATATGCTGAGCTAAAACTACACCCGATAAGCCCTTGTATTGAATTAGTGATTATTTACTATTCTTTGTGATTATCATTTCAACGCAATCGTTGTCAATTCCGACCGTGACATCATCGGCAATATTTGCGATTATGGACTTCTCAAGCTCATCCCAATTTTCTGTTTCGCGATAGTTTGATTCATCCTGCAGGTTTTCTCTGTAACTGGAAAGTGACCAGATGCTCGCTGAGCCGTATGTACCCATTTCATATGACTTGAAGCCGCCGTAATAATCAGGCGATGCTAACTTGACTGTATCATTCAGACCTGCCAGACAGAGCTGGAAAATATCCTTCAGCTTGCCCATTATGCCCTTTGCGGATGCATTTTCTCCCGTTGTGGAAGTATCAAGCAAAGCTTCTCTGATAGCTTCGTCCATATTGACCTGTGCTTTAAGATGGATATGATATGACTCATCGTCGTCCTCAATCCAGAAATATGCGTTGAATGAACCGGCGATAGACTGTACCATACCCAGAAGCTCCTCCGCAAGAAGCCGGATGTGAATTTTTTGCTTATGGCCGAGGTTCTGATAATTGGCATATTTTTCTGTTTCTGCGAGGACATCATCCCAGCCCTCTCCGTTATTGCTTACATATATTTCGTTCGTTTTCATATTTATTATCCTCCGGATTATTAAATATAGAGTTATTCTGAGCTGTGTCTGAAGTGATGTACTGACAGAATAACATATCACCTATTAAATAATACCATAAATGACGAAGCAATAGTGCATTGAATCTGCGGATAATGAAAAAACCGCATTTTTCACAATATAACAGCACGGCTTTTAGAGAAAACGCCGAAAACATTCAGGCACTGCAGAGCCGAAAACCGTCACACAGGATTACCTGCCCGACACATTTTTATATTATATTTCCTAATTCTGCAAGTGATTTAATGCAGTAATCCGGAGCCGGGTTAAGCGTAGTAATATCATATCTGTCCTTGCGGTCTATCAGTACAGCTTTTATCCCTACGGATTTCGCTCCCATTACATCATCTTCGTAGCTGTCGCCGACAAACAGACAGTCCTGCGCTGCCCAGCCGCTTTTGTCCAGTATTGTCTGGTAAAATTGCTTTGCAGGCTTATAGACCTGCATATCCTCGGATGTGAAAATATGCTCCATATGCATATTATTGAATCGCAGGTAGTGCATCAATGAATCGTTATCCGTTGTTGAGCCTATAGCAATATCAATGCCTCTTGCAGCAATGCTTTGCAGCGTATCCCTTACCTCGGGAAAGCATATGCGCACGGAAAAAAGTGAATCGATCATAGGTTTTACCTGTGCTGCGGCATCCGCATTTATGCCGTACTTTTTAAACGCTTCGGAAAGGCTTTCTTCATACAGTTTCTTTTCACTTCTGAAATACGGCTCGTACATCATTTTTCTTTTTATGGCTTTCCAGTCAGCGTAGAATGTCCTCGCATCAACAGATGAGCCTACATCAGACAGAATCCGCTGTGCGGCGTTGACAGACGTGCTGCCTGTGTCTATCAAAGTGCCGAAGCAGTCAAAAATAATGTGTTTTATCATAATGTTCCTCCTGTAGACGGATAACACAAAAGCCTGACATTTCTTATAAGGAACATCAGGCTTTTTAGTCGGCAAAAGCTTGCCGGCTTTATTTTATCATTTCAATGATCTTCTTTTCTGCAGCAGCAGCGTCAGCTTTTCCGCGGCTGTTCTTCATAACGAAGCCGACCATTGCCTTTACTGCTTTTTCTTTGCCTGCGAGGTAGTCGGAAACTGCCTTCGGGTTTGCATCAATAGCCTGTCTGCAAAGACCCTCAAGCGCATCTTCGTCCAGACCGCCCATGTCGCTTTCGTCGATAAGCTCAGTTGCGCGCTTGCCGGTTTCAAGCATCTTATCAAGCGTGGATTTCGCAAGGTTCATGCGGATCTTGCCTTCGTCAAGAAGGGATATCAGCTCCTTAAGGTTTTCGGCGCTGACTGCAACATTGAAGCTTTCCTTTTCTGCTTCTGTTTCAACTGTGCGGAAAATCTGACCGATTATGAAGTTCGCTGCGGTCTTCGGGTTCTTTGTGCCCTCGCTTGCAGCTTCATAGTACTCTGCAACTGCTCTGTACTTTGTCAGCAGGGCAGCATCAGTCTCGGGCAGACCAAGCTCGTCGATATAGCGCTGCTTCTTCTGTTCAGGCAGCTCCGGCAGGCCTTCGCGTATTTCTTCAACCATGCTTCTCGGAACATTGATTGTAACAAGGTCGGGATCACGGAAATAGCGGTAGTCGTTTGCGTCCTCTTTGCCGCGCATGCTTGATGTTGTATTTGTGACATCGTCATAGCGCAGGGTTTCCTGTATGACCTTTTCGCCGCTTTCGATTAGATCTACCTGACGGGAGTATTCATATTCCATTGCCTTTGCAATGAATGCGATGGAGTTCATGTTCTTGATCTCGGTTCTTGTTCCGAGTTTATCGCTGCCCTCGGGACGTACTGAGATATTGACGTCGCAGCGCATTGAGCCTTCCTGCATACGGCAGTCGGAAACGCCTATGTAGCGCATGATAAGCTGAAGCCTTTCGACATATTCCTTTGCCTCGTCTACAGAGCGGAAATCCGGTTCTGTAACGATTTCGATAAGCGGAACGCCGCCGCGGTTGTAGTCAACGAGTGTATCGCCTCTGCGGTGAACAAGCTTTCCGGCGTCCTCTTCGATATGGATTCTGAGAATACGGATACGTCTGCCGTTTGAAAGCTGGATGTAGCCGTGCTCGCAAAGGGGCTTGTCGTACTGTGAGATCTGGTATGCCTTTGGCAGGTCGGGATAGCAGTAGTTCTTTCTGTCCATTTTGGATATCTCTGCTATTTCGCAGTTGGTTGCAAGACCTGCACGGATAGCGTATTCAACTACCCTTTTGTTAAGCTTCGGGAGAGTACCCGGAAGACCTATGCAAATAGGGCAGCAGTGGGTATTCGGCTCGCCGCCGAACTGCGTCGTACAGGAGCAGAATATTTTTGTATTGGTAGCAAGCTCTACATGTGTTTCAAAGCCTGCAACAAGCTCGTATTTCATTTCTGTGTCCTCCTGTTCTTACAGCTTTACGCCGAAATCGGCTGCCTTGAATTTGCCGCCGGCCTGCTCATACTGCCATGCTGCATTGAGAATCTTTGATTCTGCAAAGCTGTTTCCGATAAGCTGCATGCCTATCGGTAGACCCTGAGCGTCAAATCCGCAGGGAACAGATACGCCGGGCAGACCGCAGATGTTGACCGGTACGGTGCATATGTCGGTAAGGTAGGTTTCTACCGGGTCGCTGACTGCATGGCCGTTTTTGAAGGCTGTCATAGGAACTGTCGGAGCGAGGATTACATCGCAGCTTTCAAATGCATTTCTGAATGCCTTGACGATGGTACCTCTGAGGTTCTGTGCTTTTTTGTAATATGCGTCGTAGTAACCGGAGCTGAGAACGTATGTTCCGAGAAGAATTCTTCTCTTGACCTCCTCGCCGAAGCCGGTGCTGCGGGTCTTTTTTATCATATCATTAACGTCGGTATAGCTTTCAGCCTTGTAGCCGTAGCGGATACCGTCGTAACGTCCGAGGTTAGAGGATGCCTCTGCGCAGGCGATGATGTAATAAACCGGAAGAGCATATTTGAGGGACGGAAGCGAAAACTCCACAATCTCGGCGCCGAGTGAACGGTATACCTCAATAGCTTCCTCAACGGCTGCTCTTACGTCGTCACGCACGCCCTCAAAGTATTCCTTTGCGATACCTATGCGCATTCCGCGGATATCGTTTTTCAGGCTGTCACAGACAGGCGCACCGCGTCTGCCGCTGCAGGTGGAATCCATTGTATCGTGACCCGAAATTGCATCGAATACAATTGCTGTATCCTCAACACTGGTGGTAATGGGGCCGATCTGGTCAAGACTTGATGCATATGCAATAAGTCCGAAACGTGAAACTGCGCCGTATGTGGGCTTCAGACCTACGATGCCGCAGAATGATGCAGGTTGACGGATAGATCCGCCGGTATCCGAGCCGAGTCCGTATACTGCAATATTACCGCCGACTGCACTTGCAACGCCGCCCGAGCTGCCTCCGGCAACATGATCTGTGTTATGGGGATTCTTAGCACCGCCGAAGCAGGAATTCTCGCAGGAGGAGCCCATTGCGAATTCATCCATGTTTGTTTTGCCGAGAAGAACGGCATTCTGTGCGCGGAGTGTATCCCATACAGTTGCGTTGTAAATCGGAACATAATCCTCGAGGATTTTTGAGCAGCAGGTAGTTCTGATACCCTTTGTGGAAATATTGTCCTTCAGGGTCATAGGTATGCCCTCAAGCATGCCGATTTCCTTTCCTGCAGCGATCTTTTCGTCAACTGCCTTTGCCGTTTCCATAGCGGTTTCCGCCGTAACTGTAACATAGGCATTGAGCTTTTCGTTATCCTGTCCGATAGCTTCAATATATTTTTCAGTCAGCTCGGCACAGCTTATTTCCTTGCTGACAAGTGCTCTGTGCAGAGCAGCGATCTTTCCGTCGCTCATTTATCATTTCACTCCCAAAGTATTATTTGTTTTACGATTACTTCATGATGTTCTTTACCATGAAGCAGCCGTCGTCGCTGTCCTTTGCGTTAGCAAGTATCAGCTCTCTGTCGAGAGAGGGGACAACCTCGTCCTCGCGCAGTACGTTGGAAAGATTATTGATATTATCAAAATCTTCGCCCTCGTCAGCAGCGTTATTGATTGTGTCTGCAAAGGAAATGATCTCGCTCATATCCTTTGTAAGCCGGTCGATCTCATCCTCTGCAACAAAAAGCTTGGAAAGGATCGCTATTTTCATTACCTCTTCCTTAGTTACCATTTCCGTTCCTCCTTGTGTTTATGTTAGCTTCAACGTCTGGTGAGGCTGTATATGCTGGTGTCTGCGCGCCCTTCTGCATGTTTTCAGTATTCTGCGGTGCAGGCGGCACAGGTGGGGTCTTTTTACGTGTGAGAAAGACTATAAGCAGAATAATCGCAATAACCGCACCGATTATCAGTACTATCCCGATAATAATGGCTATTATCAGTACGAGGGACATACCGGCTGCTATTCCGGGTAATGGATTAGATCCTGTGCTGACGAAAGCGGCGCTTCCGGTCAGCAGCTGAGCAATCAAAAGTGACATATTTCTTTCTCCGCTTATTTATCGTGTATTTGTGCAGCAATTTTGAAATTATATGCCGGGGATCACCCCGGCATATTGTGGTTTACTGTTCCTCGTCGGTTTCCTCCTGAGGCTCTTCCTTCTGAATACCATTGCCTTCAAGACCGTCGCCGCCGGTCTTGATAAGTGCTGCAAGAGAGGGATCAACCGAGTAACTATCTGCAGAACTCATGTTGAATGCGTCGTCTGTGCCCTTCTTGACGATCTTTTCCAGATCGTGGTCTGTTTCAAATTCGTCAGCATTCTTATTGAAGGAATTGTCTGCGCCGCGTTTAATAAGCTCTTCAAGCGGTGCATGCTCCAACAGGGGAATATCAACATACTCCGGTGGCTTTGCTTCGGGCTGCTTAGGAGCCGGGGGTTCGGGAATATAAACCGGCTTCGGCTTCGGTGCAGGTGCCGGCTGCGGCGGAGGAGGCGGGGGCGGGGGAGCCGGAGGCTCTATTGTTGTCTTTTCAGCCTTTGCCTTGATTGCTGCGCGGATGATAAGGATTATTGCTATAATTGCAACAACTACAAGAATTCCTATTCCGATATAGGTGAGTATCCTCATAGCCAGAGCAAACGCGCTGTCATCCACCTCAGGTTCTATTTCTCCGAGTGATGATTCCATGGGAACCTCATAATTTTCGAGAACGGTCACCTTGAATTTTACGCTGTCTTTTTCAAAGGTCTTTGTCACTGCCTTTGTCTGGATCGTTATTTCTCCGGTTTTTTTCGGGATAAACTGACCTACAAAAACGCCGTTTTCGTCACAGGTCAGCTCAACCTGCTCCTCACCGTCTTCGGTGGTTATTGTGGAGACCATATTGATCGTATTGAGCAGGGCGAAATCTCTTACGGCAACGTCACCCTCGTTAAGGGTAGCCTGAATCTGATAGGGGCGGTTTACGCCGGCTTTGTCGTCAAGAGTCTGCTTTATGTATACAGAATAGAAATCGAGCTGTGTTATGCGGCAGTTTTCCTCTGTTGCGTTGTCAATATGCAGTTTCCAGTCGCCCGTCATGGGGTAGATGAGCTTTATCAGCGTATATGTTCCGGCAGAGGTCATTTTTACATTTTCATTGCCCTCTATCGGAACATCCTCTTTGTTGGGGTTTTTAAGCTTCGGGTTCAGCTCTTCTGCTGTGAAATTGCTCTTGATAATGATGTTTACATAAAAAATACTGCTGTTTTCAACCTTTATTCTTACATTTCCGTTTACAAGTGCAAGCTGCTTGCCTTCGAGCTTGTAAATGCTGCTGAAAATGTCGCTGAGAACGTTCGGAAGGTCATCCGATGTCTTTGTCGAAAAGGCTTTGCCTTTTGTTGCGGTAGCGATTCTTTCGGTTTCCTGCTTGTCGAGAGTACCGTCATAGTTCAGTCCTATAGTATAAACCGGCACATCCATTTTTGACAGCTCTTTAAGTGTATCTTCCATTTCAGCCTTGGACTGTTCGACTGTTCTCGGACCATTGAGAAGATGGGTGTTGCCGTCACTGAGAAGAATGATAGCTCTTTTCCTTCCGTTTGCTTCGCCCTTATCCTTAAAGGTGTTCATAGCATTTGTAAGGCCCAGAGCGATATCTGTATCTCCGTTCGGGTCGTAGCTCAGTCCTGCGATTTCCTTTTTCATGCTTTCAAGATTGCTTTTGTCCTTGAAGCTTACGATGTCCGAGGATGCCTTGATCTTCTCGGTGTATACAACGTAGCCTGCTCCGCAGGATTCGTCTGTAAGATCGATGAACAGATTAACTGCGTCAAGAGCAATCTTGTTCGGGTCGGAGGTAAGCATCGAACCGCTTGCATCCAGCACGAACATTACATCCAGATCCATATTGCCGCTCTGAAGGTAATTGTCCCCTTCGGCAGCATATGCAGTGCAAAGGCACGTACAAATAATCATCATTGCGCTTACGATGAGCACCGTAAGGCTTTTGACGGTTTTCTTCATGACTGACACTCCCATCGTATGAAAATATGCACTATTGCAGATATCGCCGAGAGCAGCACAGCCGACCCCCGGCGAATTTTATTATCTTATCTTAATGTGAGCCTCACGCAGCTGCTGCTCTGTTACCTCTGTGGGCGAGCCAAGCAGGAGATCCTGTGCATTGCTGTTCATCGGGAAGGCAATTACCTCGCGGATGTTTTCCTCCTCTGCGAGCAGCATAAGCATTCTGTCCAGACCCGGAGCCATACCTGCATGCGGCGGAGCGCCGTAATTGAAGGCATTGTACAGGGATTTGAACTTGTTTTTCAGTGTTTCCTCGTCGTATCCTGCTATTTCAAATGCCTTGATCATTATGTCAAGATCGTGATTTCTTACAGCACCTGAAGAAAGCTCTACGCCGTCGCATACGATGTCGTACTGGTATGCAAGTATCTCTGTCGGATCCTTTTCGAGCAGAGCCTGCATGCCGCCCTGGGGCATAGAGAAGGGGTTGTGAGTGAATATGATCTCACCCGTGGATTCGTCGCGTTCGTACATCGGGAAATCAGTGATAAAGCAAAGCTCAAAGCGGCTCTTGTCTATAAGGTCAAGTCTGTTTGCTACCTCTGTGCGGATCTGACCTGCAAGCTTCGGAGCAGCGTCTGCGCTGTCGGCGATAAAGTAAATAACGTCGCCGGATTTTGAACCGTTGATCTCGATAAGCTTTTCTCTGTCGCCTTCCTTGAGGAACTTGTCAATAGGACCGTCGAAGGTCATGTCCTCACGAACCTTGACATAGCCCAGTCCCTTCATTCCGATGGACAGTGCGAATTCCTCCATATTCTTAAACCATTTCTTGGACTGCGCAGCAGCGCCGGGAACGTTTATGGAGCGTACTGTCTTTCCACGGAAGGGAGCAAAATCTGTTTCGACGAACATGTCGCTGATATCCTTGATAAGCAGGGGGTTACGCAGGTCGGGCTTATCGGTGCCGTATGTGAGCATAGCCTCTGCAAAGGGAATTCTGCGGAAGGGGGGCTTTGAAACCTGCTTGTCTGAAAATTCAGTGAATGCAGCGTAAAGTACCTCCTCGGCAACCGCGAAAACGTCCTCCTGCTCGGCAAATGCCATTTCAAAGTCGAGCTGGTAGAATTCACCCGGGCTGCGGTCTGCTCTTGCGTCTTCATCACGGAAGCAGGGCGCTATCTGGAAGTATTTATCAAAGCCGGAAACCATAAGCAGCTGCTTGAAGATCTGGGGAGCCTGGGGAAGAGCATAGAACATTCCCTTATGCTTGCGGCTGGGGATGAGGTAGTCTCTTGCGCCCTCCGGTGAGGAGCAGGAAAGGATAGGTGTCTGTATCTCCAGAAAGCCCATTTCATTCATCTTGCTGCGAAGGAATGACAGAAGCTTTGCGCGCATTACGATATTGTTATGAACCTTGCGGTTTCTCAGGTCGAGGAAACGGTATTTGAGTCTGACATCCTCTTTTACCTCTGTTGAGGTCTGAACCTCAAAGGGGAGTGCCTGGGGTGCCTTTCCTAAAACGGTGATGCTTTCGCTGTGAATTTCCACCGTACCGGTTTCAATTTTCGGGTTTACGGTATCCTCGTCGCGCTTTGTCACCTCTCCGCTGACGGTAACGGTACATTCCTTATTTATATTCTTAAGCAGCTCCTCGTCATGAACGACGACCTGCACTACTCCGTAATGGTCGCGGATATCCAGAAACATTACGCCGCCGTGGTCACGGATATTCTCGACCCAGCCTGCTACTCTGACATTCGCTCCGATATCGGATTCTCTCAGCTCGCCGCAGTATTTTGTGCGGTAGGTGTTTTCTCTTAACATTCTATCTGTTCCTTTCATTAAAATAAAACGGCTTCGGCTCTTATATTACCGCCGAAGCCGCAAAAAAACCACTTGATGATTCATCGTCAGTGCCGTCAGTCTTCCTCAAAGACCTTGAGCAGCTTTGCAAAATCCTCTGCTGCCATTTCATCAGTTGAGTTATGATAAAGCAGCAAAGCATATTCGTCGTCAGGCGTACGAAGATTTTCAGGTATAGTGAAGTTCAGCGTTGCAAGATATTCATCCCAGTGCTCAAGCTTCCATGTATCCCTGTCAGAACCGCGGTCGATCATTCTTCTGTGGCAGACCTCCGGGTCGGTTACAATCCAGATAACGGAAAGCTTTGCGCCGTAGCCTGTAAGCTTTTCCCTGAGTGCCTTTATGTATTCATCGTCACGGATTTCCTGTGTGAACGGTGCATTGACCATAACGATATCTTCATATTTGATTGCCTCGAAGGCAAGATCCATAATAACCTCATATTCGTAGTCGCGGATCTCTTTTTCAAAGAATTCCGAGCTTCTGTTATAGGGTTCGCCGGCAACTTTGAATACCTGCTTTGAAAGCGGAATAAGGGTATCCTTGTCGAGATAAACGATGTGCTTGATCTCGGTTGCAAGCTTTTTGGAAAGCTTTGTTTTGCCGCATGCCGGGGGTGACGTTACGAAGATCAGTCTTTTTTCTTTCATTGGTAAAACTCCCTTTTACGAAACTTTATGTATTATCCTCCAATGGAGTATGATTACGGTATCATGATTACATACCACAATAGATAATAACATATTTTTTCTGAAAAATCCATATCTTTTTTCATAAAAAATGACATCATTTATATTTTTTTACATAGTCGGAGAAAAAATACCCTTTATTGCGGCATTTTCAATAATTATACGGGCTTTAATTTGGAGAATCTGACGACGAGGCAGGGTAGCGACACAGTGAAACGAAAAAGCCGACCTGTCGGGCCGGCTTTTGTCTGTGTATTTATATGCAGCGTCAGTTTTCGGACTTTTCTGGGCTTTCGGAAGTGTCACTGCTTTGTGAGCTTTCATTACCCTTTGATGCTTCGCTGCTTCCGGAGTTTTCGGAGCTTTCTGAATCTGAACTGCTCTTGTAAAGGTCTTCGATAGCTTCCAGATCTTCGTCTGCTGCAAGCTTGCCTGCCTGACGGAGGAGAGCCTGGAAGTAATCAGTGTTAACATAGGCTTCTGTCTGACCGTTGAGTGCTGCAAAGTAACGACCGTCGGAGCTCTTGTAAACGCAAAGCTCGCTGTCAGCCTTTTCCTCGCCGCTTTCAAAACTCATTTTTGCCGTAAATTCGGGAGTCAGACCTTCTGTCGAAAGATCACACGGATCTGTGCGCACCAGCTTTGTAAGCAGCTCAATGTAATCGTTGAAGTGCGCTGTGTTTATCTCCTTGCCGTCATAGGTTACGTCGGTTGTTGTAACGTCCTGCATAAGGTCATTCTTTACGGTTGTATTCACTACGTCGAATTTGTAGGAGCTGCCGCCGTTTGTGACCTCAAGTCCCGCCATTACTACGGGGTTCGGCATAATGATATAGGGTGAGAGAAGCTCGGTATATGCAAGGTCGTACCATTTCTTTACGCCGTCTGTTGTCAGTCGGTAGATCAGGTTTCCGCCTTCATGCATGATGTACAGATATCCGTCATCACCGGCTTTTGATATCAGCAGGTGCAGCGTGCTTTCGTCGCTTGCGCTTATGGTGATGTCCATATACGGATCCTTTAGTCCGTATTTTTCGATATCCTCAGTAGTCGGTTCTGCTGCAACGACGGATTCGGCTTCCATACCGTAAAGCGAGCTGCCGAATGCATTGATATATGCGGATTCCGCAATCTCCTCTCTCGGGGAGCGCATTATGTATTTGGTGTTATAGATGAACAGACCCTGATCGTCAACGCTGATTGGCTTATCATATGCGGAACCGGAAATCGTAAGGGAGGTGATTGTAGTGCCCTCGGCAGATTCGGAATCAACATACATTTCCTGTGTGATGGTCGTATCGATGAAATCGTATGCAGCCTTGAGCATCATGTTGACTGTTCCCTCTATGGCAAGGTATACGTTGGGGCTGTTTTCCCTGCGCATATAAATACCCTGATCGTTCTATTGAGCCGTCGCTGAATACGATCGTAACCGTTGAGCGCGGTGAATCAAGACCGTATTCTGCGTATTTTTCACCGCTTTTGTCAACCACCTGCAGTGCCGTCAGATAGCAGCACTGATATGCGAGGACATTCATCATGCTCTTGTCAAGCTGTATGTCCGGAAGGCTCTGCATAGTGTAATGAACCTTAATATCGTTCGGTGTGAAACCGGCTTCGGTACGTAAATTGATTGATGCCTCGGAGGACTCTTCTGCGCTTTCAGCAGCTTCGCTTTCTGAGGCTTCTTTTTCTGCGCTTGCAAGCGATGCTTCTGCGGCATAGCTGAAGCCCATAAAGGAGAATTCTCCGGTTTCGTTGCTTATCATTATCTGCTCTGCGTCGGAGGAGGTTTTGTCATATATCAGAATATCCGACTGCGTTTTGCTCTCACTCTGTATGTCACCGGGGAGGCTGAGTACAACTGCAATACCTGCACCGAGCAGTGCGATAATAACTGCAACGACGATGATAATGATGATATTCTTTTTCATATCGTCCCTCCGTTATTTTCTGCGGCGGACAAAATATACTATGAATCCGGCAGCCACGATAAGCAGCGGCAGGACTGCATAAAGCATAATGCCGAGTACTATATTTGTCGATCTGCTCAGGGTAATGTCATACTGCGTGATGACCTTCTTCTCGAGCACCATGCTGTCAGGCTCACGGCCGCTGAAGGTTGCAAGCATATTGAGCATATAGCGCTGGTTGGAGAACTGTGACTGCAGATATGTTTCGCTCAGCATAATTGATGAGCCGAGTGCAACTACGATTGACTGGTTGCCATCTGTTCCGGCGCCGCCCGCTGCTGCAACATAAACCTTACCGGTTACGCTGTCAGGCATTGACCATGTTTCCTCGTCTGCATCAAAGGGGCAGAAACCGGACTTTTCCGACAGTCTGATAAGCGGAGTAAAAAGCTCATTGTTTGTGGATACAACAGGCTTTGCAAGGGAAATGAGTACCGGATAGCTTTGGCTGTCGATACCGTCGAGGTAAAGGCCCGAAATAAAGCTGGAAGCTATGTCGGAATAGTAGCTTGTTCCCACAAGACGGCTTGTATCCATATCGAATGCAAGACCGTTTCTGAATGCCAGACCGTATACAGACAGAAGAGCGTCAATATTCGGAGTTTCTGTTTCGTCGCGGTAAGCAACTGCAATCATGTATTTGCCGTATTTGTTATCATTGTTGATGAAGGTTCCAAGCTTCTGGGTGGCCTCTTTACTGTAGTCCTTTGTCGGGGCAAGCAGCATTACGATGTCTGTATCTGCAGGGATATCCTCGGTTTCGATTGAAACATCGGTGCATTCGTAATTGTTTGCCTTAAGCACGCTTCTGAGATAGTCGAAATCATCAACGCTGTAATCTGTGATCATCGCAAGCTTTGTAACCACGTCGCTTGTGACCTTCATAATAGCCTCATCAATAACCTGTTCTGCGTTAGAGCCTGAAATGTACTGATAATCTGACGCATAGCTCTCGAATTCAAACATATCCTCCTTGGAGAGGACATTGTATTTGTCGCCGCAGCTTACAATTACGTCTGTAGCTGCCAGCTTTGCGTCGGGGTATTTGCTTTCAAGAGACGGATTCTGTACAAGATCGGTGAATTCAACCCTGATGTGTCCGTCAGATTCCTTTGCAAGCTGCTCTGCAAGGCTTACCGCCTGTTTGAAATAGTCGTCATATGAGCGGTAGCTGTTTCTTGCGGACAGAAAGTTTATTGTAACATCCTTTGTTACCTTGTGTGCCATTTCCTTTGACTGATCGCTTATTTCAAAGGCACTGTTTGAGGTTATATCCGCTGTGAATACGGAAAAACGATTAGTCAGAACCGTTGCAAATACGTTTAGCAGAATAATCGCAACCAGAATTACCGCAACCGTGCAGATCGACACCAACCTGCGGCGTGTTTTGTTGCTTACAGGTGCTTTCGCTGGTTTTTCCGGCTGACCTTTGTCCTTGGTTTCTTCGGAGTCCGCCGGAGTTTCTGGGGTTTCAGCTGTAGTTTCTGCTTCGTTTTCTGTTTCTGCTTCTGCTTCGGGTGCAGCTGGTGTTTCTTCCGTTTTTTCTGCTGCGTTTATTTCCTCTTCTTCGATCATATTTTTATTTTCGTCCATGTATACCCCTCCTTATGCCCATCTTCTTCTTTCGATAACTCTTTCTGTGATAAACAGGAAGAAAAACGTTACCGAAAGGAAAAACAGTACGTCGGAAAAGGATATTACTCCGAGCGAAAACTGCGAATATTTCTGCTGGAATGAGATTGTTCTGATGATCTCGGAAGCGGTTTCGTTATTTATCGTTGATGAAAGAGTATCCACAAGAGTGATAAGAACATTGACCACGAAGGATACGATTGCCGCTACAATAACACTTTCAGTCAGGGATGAAATGAAAATACCTGCTGCAATAAATGCCGAACCTGTCAGAAGCATGCCGAAGATGTTGCCGAGTATTACGCTCCAGTCCGGTTTTGCAATGAATGACAGTACAAGGCCGTCAACAAGGTAAACCGAAAGGCACAGTGCAAGCAGCGTAAGCGCCGAAAGGAACTTTGCCGCTACAATTGAGGGTATGCTGACGGGTGCCGTAAGAAGAGCCTGATCGGTCTTGTTCTTGCGGTCCTCGGCGAACAGTCTCATGGTGATAAGCGGGATAATGAATATTACCGTTGAAAACATGCTGTTGAATACTGACGACATATTTGAGGTTCCGATAAACAGGCACTGTACATAGAAGAATATGCCGTTGAAAAATGCAAATGCAGCAAGCACTGCATAGCCCACCGGAGAGGTGAAATATGATTTTAATTCTCTTTTATAAATCGCTGACATCTGCTGTAGCCTCCTCCTGACGGGCGGTGCCCGAAATGATGTCGAGATAGATATCCTCAAGAGACTGCTCGACAGGTCGCATCATAAGGATACTGAAATCCGTTCTTGCTATTGTGCGGAATACTGCACGCCGCACGTCGCGCTTGCTCGATACCGCAAATCGGTGGCAGCCGCGCTCAGTTTCGTTTATGTATTCAACCGACGTTACGCCGTCAATACCGGACAGCAGTGTGGAAACGGTGTTTTTTCTTCCGTCAATGTCTATCGTAAGACGGTTTGTCGATCTGCCGGTCTTTGTCATTTCACTGGTGGACTGTTGTGCAACTATTTTGCCGTGGTTAATAATTACTATCTTGTCGGATACGGCCTGCACCTCGGAAAGCAGATGAGAGGACAGTATCACGCTGTGCTTTTTGCCCAGCTCTCTGATAAGCTTGCGTATTTCTATTATCTGTTCCGGGTCAAGACCGACGGTCGGCTCGTCAAGTATAAGAACAGACGGGTCACCGAGCAGCGCCTGTGCAAGTCCTACTCTCTGACGGTATCCCTTCGACAGCGTCGAGATAAGCTTATCCCTTACGGATGATATTTTCACCATTTCACATATGCTGTTGATGTGCTCCTTCATGGGCATGCGAACCTTTTTCAGGCTGAACATGAATTCCAAGTACCCCTGAACGGTCATATCATTGTAAAGCGGCGGGATTT
>ONAX01000012.1 GCA_900315875.1 uncultured Eubacteriales bacterium
CGGACGCATACACCAGACCCTCTGCCATGTACAAAAGCCCCTGCGAGGACGTTGCTGTGAACGTCCGCACACCCGCCGCCGATGCGCCGATCGCACAGGAAAGCGCGGAATGTTCGGATTCTACGTGGATGAACTCGGCGTCCAGACTGCCGTCCTCCACCATGTCGGACAGGCGCTCGACTACAATCGTCTGCGGGGTGATCGGGTACGCGGACACAACCTCCGGACGCGCCAGACGGATACCCGCTGCAAAGGCTTCATCGCCGGATAAATACTGTTTCATTTGCGTTCCGCCTCCATTCTGATTGCGCCGATTTTGCACGTTTTTTCGCATATTCCGCAGCCCTTGCAAAAGTCATAATCAACGACGGCTTTCCCGTTCTGAATCGAGATCACGCCGTCCGGACAGTACAGGTAGCACTGGGAACATCCCACACATTTCTGGGCATTGATGACCGGGCGGATGCTCCGCCAGCCGGCATTGACCGTCACGAGATACCCGGCTTCATAACAGGTATCCTCCGGCACATCATCAAAGCCGAACACTTTCTTTTCGCGGATAAACGGCCTCATGCCGACACCTCCTTTGCTGCCTGCGCGACAGCCTGCTTGTTTTTCTGACGGATTTTAGGCGCAAGATAGCCGTCAATGGCGGTTTCCAGATCGGAAATGCTCACCACATCCGATACGCCGGACAGTGCGCCGAGCATCACGGTATTGACCACCGGAAGCCGCAGGTTTTTCGCCAGTGCATCGCCGTCAAATGCAGTCCAGTCGCCTTTTTCTGATTTCGTGTTGACGATAATTTTTCCATCTTGTTTCAATAATTTCTTCAAATTTTCAGAATACAGCGTCTCGTCCAGAATGACGATATAATCCGCAAGCTCCGTTTCACTGCGGTCTAAAATCGGCTTGGAATCGAGCTTTGTGAACGCTCTGATCGGCGCGCCTCTGCGTTCGGGACCGAAGGAAGGAAACGCAAGAGCATATGCACCGTCTTTCAGGGACGCTGCCTCTCCGAGCAGTCTTGCCGCCGTAAAGGCTCCCTGACCTCCTCTGCCGTGCCATAATATTTCTGTCACTGTCTGTCCCTCCTATACCTTCCAGCGAAGCAGGAATTTCTGTATCCTGTTGAATACAAATGAAATAAATACAATCACTATTCCGACAACTATCAGACCGACTATCGTTCTTGTATAATCACCGAAATCTGAATAATTCTTTATGTAATAGCCAAGACCGCTTTGTGCGCCGATCATTTCAGCCGAGGTCAGCAGTACAAACGATACCGTAAGACCCTGGTTGCAGCCTATAAATATCTGCTGCAGTGACGCCGGTAGCATGATTGAAAAAAGCATTGTAAACTTGTTGACATTCAGCACCTTGGCGGAATCTATGGTCTTTTTCTCTACGTTCATTACACCGCTCATCGTTCCTCCGAGAACAGGCCAGAAGGTTGCAAGGAAGATAACGAATACCGAAACACTTCGGAATGTCGGCAGCAGTGCAATGCCGTAGGGTATATATACAATCGGCGGTATTGCGCCGAGGAATTTTGAAATGTAGGTTGCGGCGCCTCCGAGTCTTGCACTCCACCCGAGGAAAAGACCCAGCGGAACAGCAACCGCTATAGCAAGCAGGTAGCCCTGCAGAATAATACTGATAGAACTCTGGATGTTGACAAGTATCTTGTCATAATCCGCAATAGCCTGCCAGAACACTCTTCCCGGCGGCGGAAAAAGCGCAGGCTTCAGAAGACTGAATTTTGCCGTTGCAAGCGTCCATGCGATAAGCAGTCCGTAGATAAAGGCAACTATATCGACAAACAGGTTAAGTGCTACAGGCTTTTTTATCAGAGCTGAAACCACCAGCGTCAATACCTCGACACCGATTACAAACCATATTGAATAAGCAGCATAGGTTTCAGTCGTCAGCTTATCCGGGATCAGCTGTATCAGTAAAAATACGATGAACAGCGCATGTACAACTCTGAAATATCTGCGGAAGAATTCCGTTTTAAGCCTGGAATCTGTTTTAACTTTTCTTTCATGACCTATTGCCGGTGAGACAATAGCATCTGCACGGATATTCATTACAGCACCACCTCCTCGCCGCCGATCTTTTCGGCAATATCACTGTAAAACAGAGCAAGCAGCTTGTTTCTGAAATTGTTATATTCTTTTGTCTGCACAAGCTGCGCGCGGTTTCTCGGTCGGTCAAAAGGAACTTCAATTTCCTTGTAAACCTGGCCGGGGTTCGCTCTCATCATAACAATCCTGTCGGAAAGCAGTATTGCCTCGTCAATATCGTGGGTAACGAATACAACGGTTTTTCTTTCCTTCGTTCCGTCGCCCTCCCACAGCTCAAGCAGAAGCTCCTGAAGGATTGTACGGTTTTTAGCGTCAATAGCTCCGAACGGCTCATCCATGAGAAGGATATCCGTATCCATCGCAAGCGCCCTTGCAATAGCAACGCGCTGCTGCATTCCGCCGGACAGCTGGGACGGGTATTTGTTCTTGAACTGCTCAAGTCCGACCTTATCAAGAAATTCATCTGCTATTTTAAGACGTTCTGAGCGGCTTGCCTCTTTATTGACCTGCTTGATGCCGAATGCGACATTCTTTCTTGCAGTCATCCACGGGAATAGTGAATAATGCTGGAAGACAACCCCTCTGTCTGTTCCGGTGCCATGAACAGGCTCACCGTCAATCAGTATTTCTCCCTCTGTCGGGGAATTGATGCCCTCAAGGATGCTCAGCAGCGTGCTTTTTCCGCAGCCGCTGGAGCCTATTATGCTGACAAATTCGCCTTCCTCAATTTTAAAGCTCACATCCCTGAGTGCCGTAAAGCTCTTTTTCTTTTCGACGTAATCGACCGTCAGATGATTTATCTCTATTTTACTCATATCAATTCATCTCTGCTTTTTCCTTCCGGCAGAAATGCCGGAATTATTCAAATTCATCGAAATGCTTCTGCAGACCTGAATATACTGTATCATCGGGATTTTCTTCGATCAGGCTTGCAAGTGCATTCTTATATATATCGGTATTGTAAAGCTTGTCAATATCATAATCATCTGTATAGCCAAGCTTGACAACAGAATCCTTAAGAGCTACTGTACCCTGCTTGTCCGGATCCGGAACGGATGTGCCGTACCCGCCGTAAACCTCGGTATTGATAAGCTCTTCATCGATATCGATGTACTTCTTTACATCCTTTACTGTCTGTTCCTTGTTTTCCTGTGTAAACTTATATGCCTTTATAAGTGCTCTTTCAAATGCATTGTAGGAATTCGGGTATTTGCTCAACGCCGCAGTGGCTGCGACCTGACGGCAGCAGGGCTGGTTTTTGAGCAGTGGCTCTTCTGAGCAGCGGTAAACAATCTTGTAGCCCTGGCTCTCAGCAAGTGAGGTATAGGGTGAATATGCCGAAACAGCATCTATAGTGTCATTCTGCAGAGCATTGTATGCGTCCTTCTGACTATCAAAATAAACAATGTTTACCTTGTCCTCTCCCTCGCCTATCTCGATACCTTTGTCTTTAAGAAGTATCTGCAGCTCGGCGTCCTGAACACTGTTTTTAACAGAAGCAACGTTTCTTCCTTTAAGAATAGATATATCCCATTTATCAAGACCTTCGACATATTCAGGCTTGATAACATAACCGTGACCGTTTGTCATTGCACCGCCGAAGATCGTCAGATCGTGTCCCTGGCTCTGGAATGTTATTGAGGGAACTGAACCGATAAATGCAACATCGAGCTTTTCGGATTCAAGTCCGGATGCAAGCTCTGCAGCAGATGAGAAAAGCGTAAGGGTTACGTCAAGTCCCTCGTCATCAAAGTAACCTTCTTCCTTAGCAACAAAGCCCAGAAGATGAGCTGTAGAATTGAGGTGACCGAGATTGAAGCTTGTCTTTTCAAGTTCAGCACCCTGTGATGCAGTCGATGCTGCGGATGAATTATCACCACTTGAAGTGCCTGCAGCAGAGGAAGAAGCTCCGCCGTCGGTTGTATTACAGCCTGCGAGGGCTGTCAGTGAAAGTGTTGCTGCAAAAAACGCAGCTGCTATTCTTGTCTTTATCTTTGTATTCATGATTATCTTTCCTTTCATTCTTATGTATATTTATTCGCCGTCACAGCAATCAGGAATATGAGAGCTTTCTGCTGTTTTGTTTCTGCAGCATTCTGGAACCCCGGAATCCTCATCTGAGCCTTCCTTGCAGCAGTCGTGGTTTGCTGATCCCTCTTCTGATTTTTCACTGCAGCAGTCAGGCATGCTGTCTTGTTCTGAGTCCTCCTGCTTGCAGCAATCAGGCTTTTCACTATGCTGCTCATCGTCTTCATTATGACAACAGCTCTTTTCGTGACTCTTTGCTGCTGATTCTTCGCTGCTTTCTGCTTCAGTTGATGGAGCCGGACTGTTTTCAGTTGAAGCTTCTGTACTGCTTTCATTTTCAGCAGATGATACTGAGCTGCCATCAGAGCTTGTGTCAGTCTTTTCCGGGACTGCTGCACATCCTGCCAGGACGGTTACACTCAGTGCTGCGGCAAGCAGTGCCGCTGTGATGATTTTCTTCATATTCCTTTTCCTTTCGTATCTTTTTTGCCCGAAGGCACAAAAAAGGAAGTCAACACATGACTTCCCGAGTGAAACGCAGAATAACCATCACATTCGGAAAGCGCAGCAAGCCCTAACGCAGAAAACTGATCTCTGCGTTCTACACATACAAATCTCTGTACACATTTTCTTTGCAACTGTGGTTGTCATAGCGGTTTCCTCCTCATTGTATTATTCCTGATCCGTCAGCAGTTCTTAAAGCTGCTGTATCTGACCAGGATAACGAAATTCTGCTCCGGCGACTTGCCGTTTCTATTTCGTTGAGCTTATTATAACATCGTTTTTGGCTCTTGTCCAATATCCTATAGGTATTATAGGTAATAGGTTTTCCCTATTACCCGTTCAGTATTTCCATTGCATTTCTCCAGGCAATCTGCTCACGCTCACCGGCACTGAGCCGGAGCTTCAGAAAGCTGTCAACCTCCTTTGCCGGATCCCAGAGCGGGAAATCAGTTCCGAAGAGTATCCTTTCCGCTCCATAACCCCTGATGTAGCGCAGAGTCTGATCCGGCGGCAGAAACATTGTCGTGCTTGATATATCGAGATAGCACTCGGTATCACGCAAAAGCTCAAACGCTTCCCCGAAAAGAGACCAGCCCCCAAGATGCGCAGCAATTACCTGCAGCCGCGGAAAATCATCTATCACCTTTTTCAGGCGGCGCGGGTGCGAATAGTCAAAACGTTTATCGCCGCAATGAATCAGTACAGGCAGCCTGCCCTGAATAAGATCAAATACTTCGTACAGACGTTTGTCATCTGTATTGAAATGCTGTGTATCAGGGTGCAGCTTTATGCCGCGAAGACCCGAATGCAGAATAAAGTCAGCCTCTCCTGCCGGATCTTCACAGTCCGGATGAAGTGTGCCGAACCCGAAAAATTCCTGATGAGAGCTGACCTCGTCTATAATAAAATTATTAATGTGCCGAACCTGATCCGGCCTTGTAGCAACAGGCAGCAGTACAAAGCGCGAAATACCTGCCGCCTTGCCTGCTGTCAGAAGTTCCTCTCCGGTTCCGTTATGAGCCGGAGAGATATTATAGAAATCACCGGTAGCCTGCGTTGCCTTTGCGGCTATTTTATCCGGATATATATGTGCGTGAAAATCAATTATCTCCATCTTCTACTCCTAAATATGCTTTAAGCTCCTCAATATACATTTTGCCGACCCTGCTGAGATGATTGTCCTTTTTGGTGATGTAACCTATTCTCATGCTGCTGCCGGGATGCTCGCTGTCCGGCTCATAGGGAATCGCGACAAAGTCGCTGCCGTTGAGCTCCTCGCATATTATGCCGGAGCAAAGCGTGTAGCCATCAAGTCCCACCATCAGGTTAAGCATTGTCGCCCTGTCGGTAGCTTTTATTGTACGCGGATAATGGTTGCTGCTGAGTATTTCCTCGTCAAAATACATTGAACCGCTGCCGCCCTGTTCAAAAGACAGGCTGGGGTATTCTATCAGCTCATCAAAGCGTATGCTGCTCTTATTTGCAAGCGGATGACCCTTGCGCAGATACACATATGCCTCGCAGCGGATAAGCTCGTGGAATTCAAGCTTGTTTGTGCGAAAAAGCTTCGTTAGCAGAGGTGTATTGAAATCGCTGAGGTACAGGATGCCGATCTCACTCAACATATTGCTTACATCATCAATCACCTTACGTGTACGCACCTCGCGGATAGCAAATTCATATTCGTCCGTGTTCAGCTTTTTTACAAGCTCCACAAAGCTCTTCACCGCGAAGGAATAGTGCTGGGTGGATACAGCGAATTTCTTTTTGAGCGTGCCGCCCTCGCCGTAAAGTTCAATTATATTTTCATACTGTCTGTACAGGTCACGGGCGTAAGATATGAATTCGACGCCGTCGCTGGTTAGTGTAACACCCTTGCCGCTGCGGTGGAATATGGTTATCCCGAGCTCACGTTCAAGCTCGCGCACAGCCTCCGTAAGCGAGGGCTGCGAAATGTACAGCACCTCACTTGCCTTATTGAACGAACCCTGCTCCGAAATCGTTATTGCATAATGTATCTGTTGTAATGTCATAGCGCACCTTTATTCATATAGATTTTTTGTAAAATATCTGTCTCCGCGGTCAGGAAGTATTATCACTATATTTCCTCTTGCACCGCCTGCAATCAGTTTTTTTGCGGCCGCAAGTGCAGCGCCTGAGGATGAACCGGCAAATATGCCCTCTGCCCTTGCAAGCTCTCGCGCACCGTCGAAAGCCTCGCTGTCAGTCATTTTGACAACCTTGTCAACAAGAGACATATCCATTGTATCAGCAATAAAGTCATTGCCGATGCCCTCAATATCATAATCCCCGTGCTCACCGCCGCCCATTGTTGAACCGACCGGATCGGCAAGGACACCGATAATGCCGCTGTTCCTTTCCTTGAGGTATTTTACAACTCCGGAATACGTACCGCCGCTGCCTGCGCCTGCAACAAGATAATCTATATTTCCGCCGAGGTCGTCGTATATTTCCTTACCCGTTGTTTCATAATGTGCCAGCGGATTTGCCGGATTCTTGAACTGCTCAAGCGTTACGGCACCCGGTATGGACTGTCTTATTTCCTCGGCTTTTTTCCATGCGCCAAGCATTCCGCCCTCGCGCGGAGTATTGATTATTCTTGCTCCGAGTGCACGCAGAAGCGTCTGTTTTTCCTGAGAAAACTTTGTCGGAACCACAAAGATGATCTGGTATCCCCTGTTAAGAGCTGCAAATGCAATGCCCAGACCGGTGTTTCCGGCAGTTGCCTCAACGATAACTCCGCCTTTTTTCAGTATACCGCGTCTTTCGGCATCCTCTATCATGTATTTTCCGATTCTGTCCTTTACGCTGCCTGAGGGATTGAAAAGCTCCAGCTTAGCGTAAAGTCTTACGTCATCCGGCAGTCCAAGATGATTGAGTCGTACAAGCGGCGTATTGCCGATCAGCTGCTGCATGTCTTCATAAAGTGCCATAATCAGACCTCACTTTCTGCAATAGCGTGTTCAAGATCGGCAAGAATATCGTCGATATTCTCTATACCGATTGAAAGACGGATAAGTCCGTCCGTAATGCCTATCTGCTGACGCACATCATATGGAATTGACGCATGTGTCATGCTTGCCGGATGGCATACAAGACTCTCAACGCCGCCGAGACTTTCGGCAAGAGCAACAAGTCTGAGCGATTTAAAGAACTTTTTGATATCATAGTTTTCGTACAGCTCAAACGAAATCATTGCGCCGCCGTTTTTAGCCTGCTTTTTGTTAATTTCATAACCCTGAGCGTCAGGCAGACCGGGATAGTAAACCTTTTTGACAGCCTTATGATCACTGAGGAATTTTGCAGCCTTTTCAGCATTTTCTACATGACGGTCAAGACGTACTCCGAGGGTCTTTATTCCGCGGATAAGCAGGAAGCTGTCAAAGGGACCGAGCACACCGCCCGTGGAATTCTGAATGAATGCAAGCTGTCTTGCAAGCTCATCATCGTTAACCACAACAAGTCCTGCAACGACGTCACTGTGACCGCCGAGATACTTTGTTGCGCTGTGGATAACGATATCCGCGCCAAGCTCCAGCGGGCGCTGCAGATACGGAGTCATAAAGGTATTATCTACTATAGACAGGATACCGTGCTTTGCCGCAAGTCTTGCAACAGCTCCGAGGTCAGTAACGGTAAGCAGGGGGTTGGCAGGGCTTTCGACAAGAATAGCCTTTACATCATCTGTTATCTTCTTTTCAAGTCCATCAATGTCGGTAGTATCCTCAATTGAATAGCCTATACCGAAATGATTGAAAACCTTGTCAAGAACACGGAACGTTCCGCCGTAAACATTGCTGGAAATAAGAATACGATCCCCTGTATGAAAAAGACTCAGCACAGCTGTAATTGCAGCCATTCCCGAAGCAAAGGCAAAACCGGATTTTCCGTGCTCAAGCTCTGCGATAAGTGCCTCAAGAGCTGCACGGGTGGGGTTACCTGTTCTGGAATATTCCCAGCGGGGTTCTTCACCGATACCGCTTTGCTCATAGGTCGAAGTCTGATAAATCGGCACATTGACCGCCTTTGTATATTCGTCTCCGTATATTCCCCCGTGAATGAGGGCTGATTCGACTTTATTATAGTTTGACATGATAATTACTCCTTATATTTCAAATTGTTTTCAGTATAATTTCCGAGTATCTCAAGCATATCTTCTGCAGTTTTTTTCGCTGTTTTTAGATCGTGCTCCAGATAATTACCGCATTCCTCTTTTTTGCTTCCGGGTATTTCACCCTCAAAATCCGCGATGAATCTGAAACTGTCCTGTACGATTTTTATTGCCTGACTATGTGAAATGCTGTCCCTTACAAGAAGGTAAAAACCTGTACGACACCCCATAGGTCCTACATAAATAACGCTATCGGATATTTCGCTGTTTCTTGCGAAGGTTGCGAAAAGATGTTCTATCGTGTGCAGTTCACCGTTTCCGAGATAATCTCCCCCGTTCGGCTTTTTCATTCTTATATCATATGTCACGACATCTCCGTCAATCCGGGAAATATACATTCCCTTTTCAAGCTTGTCGTGATTTACGGTAAAGCTTGCTATTTTCTTCATCAGACCACCTCCCTGAGGTGATTTTCAAAATAGCTTCTAAGCTCAATTGCAAGGTCTGTTTTTTCCCACGGCAGGTCAATATCCGTTCTGCCGAAATGACCGTATGAAGCGGTTTCGGAATATATCGGACGCTGCAGATCGAAACGCTCTATTATTTTTGAAGGTCTCAGATCAACAACGTTTTCTATTGCCCGTGTGATTTTTTCGTCGGATACCTTTCCGGTACCGAATGTATTAACGAGTATAGAAACCGGATGAGCAACACCGATCGCATATGCAAGCTGAATTTCCGCCCTGTCGGCAAGTCCTGCAGAAACGATATTTTTTGCAAGATACCTTGCAGCATACGCCGCGCTCCTGTCAACCTTTGTGGGATCCTTTCCGGAGAAAGCTCCGCCTCCGTGAGCGGCTGCGCCGCCGTAGGTATCAACAATGATCTTTCTGCCGGTCAGTCCGCTGTCACCTACTGGTCCTCCGATTACAAATCGTCCGGTGGGATTGATCAGAATTTTATAATCATCATCCCTCCACTTTTCAGGAATAACAGGTCTGATAACAAAGCGGATAAGATCCTCTCTGATCTGCTCCTGCGTTACATCAGGATCGTGCTGAGTTGAAATCAGGACCGTATCAATCCCGACTGGTACACCATTCTCATATTTTATGGAAACCTGTGTTTTTCCGTCGGGTCTGAGATAAGAAAGCGTATGGTTTTCTCTGACCTCCGTCAGCTTTTTTGACAGCTTGTGCGCAAGTGAAATTGCAAGCGGCATAAGCTCCTCTGTTTCGTTTACTGCATAGCCGAACATCATTCCCTGATCTCCCGCTCCAAGGCTGCTTTCCTGTATACCGCGGTTTTCAAGTGCTTCATCAACGCCCTGAGCAATATCAGGCGACTGTTTATCTATAAGCTGTATTATTTCAGCGGAATGGCCGTCAAACCCAAGCTCGGGCCGGTCATATCCGATACTGTTGATAGTCTGTCTGACTGTTTTCTCAATTTCGACATTCGCCAGGGAAGAAACCTCGCCGGCAAGTACTACCGTATTGTTTTTTACAACAGTTTCAACAGCCACACGGGCATTTTTATCCTTTTTCAGGTATGCGTCCAGTATAGAATCAGATATCATATCGCAGACCTTATCGGGATGACCCTTTGTTACCGATTCCGAAGTAAATATATATCTTTCCATCTTCAATCTTCTCCTTTTATCACTGACATGAAATGAATGTTTTCAAATGCATATATTTCGTCGTCCCTGCCGTCGAAATATTTCTGCTGTATCATCTGGGGTGTTTCGTGCTCCTCTGTTTCAAAGCCGTATCGATTCATCACTTCTGTTATTTCCGGCAGCGAGTACCCGTGCAGCATTCTTTCTCCGAGCTTTTCCGTTATTTCGGCAAGAGTCCTGACCCTTTCGGGATTCACGGATTTCAGCGTCGTTTCGTCAGGATAATCAAAAACTATGCTGACCGCAGATCTGCCAAGCTCCGAAATTTTCCTGACGGTTTGTTCAAACACCGGCAGAGTCAGGTAATACGACACGCCGAGTATCGCAAAAAATGACGGGATTTCGGGATCAAAGCCTGCCGCAAGCAGCCGCTCTCCCATATCATCCTTCGAGAAATCGACAGGGACAAAGACCAGATTTTCAGGAACTATCCATTCAAGCTGCCTTATCCTGTCCCTTTTATACCTGCCTGTATCGGGATGATCCAGTTCGAAAATCCTGATATCCTTATTGCTGTTTCTGAATGCAAAGGTATCCATTCCGGCTCCGCAGATAACATACTGGCATCTGCCGTATCTTGAAGCAAAATCATTCAGCTTCTGCTCGGCAAAGGCTATGCGTGAAAGCGGTATGGGAAAAATATACCTGTTCAGTGCCGGAGCAATAAGCGATGTCTCGAATTCCGGATTATCCGTTATTCTGTCCGGCTCAAAATCATTCTGTATAAGCTGACCTATCTCGTCAAATTCCTCCTTACCCATCATATCGTAGGCAAGGTAATCGTCAAAAATCTTTTTTCTCCCTGTATTTGAATGATAGGCACGGGCAAAGGAACATAGCTTTGCCGTTATGCTTTCCTGTGTTGCTATCATAAATTATCTTCCTTTCAGAAAAAAAGCCGCCTGAACTGCATAAGGCAGAACAGACGGCATGGCAGAAAACCTTTTTTAAGGTAAAACAAAGCACAACAGGCTGCCGTCTGTGTCATTAGAGCACATACAACAGCAACAAAAAGACGCAGCAGTGCCACCGGAAACTATGGCATTGTTTCCGGCAAAAAGGGGGTTATTATAATAAACACTGCTGCTTCGTTTCATTTCAATTACCTCTTATCCTGTAAACATAGGTGTGGACAGATACCGCTCGCCTGTGTCGGGCAGTATCACAACAATTATCTTCCCTTTATTCTCCGGACGCTTCGCAAGCTGACGTGCAGCCCAGACTGCAGCGCCGGAGGAAATACCAACAAGCAGCCCTTCCTCCTTGGCAAGTTGTCTGCCTGTTTCAAAAGCATCCTCATTGGTTACTTTTATAATTTCGTCATATACTTCCGTGTTCAGCGTTTCCGGCACAAAGCCTGCGCCGATACCCTGTATCTTATGCGGACCGGGCTTTTCTCCCGACAGTACCGGTGAACCTGCAGGCTCTACTGCAACCACTCTGACTGCAGGATTCTTACTTTTAAGATATTCTCCGACACCCGAAATCGTGCCTCCGGTGCCGACGCCTGCAACGAATATATCCACCCTTCCGTCCGTGTCATCCCAGATTTCCGGACCGGTAGTATCGAAATGGGCCTGTGGGTTCGCGCTGTTTGTAAACTGACTTGGTATAAAGCTGTGGACATTTTCCGCTGCCAGCTCCTGAGCCTTTTCTATTGCGCCCTTCATTCCCTTGACGCCCTCGGTCAGAACAACCTTTGCGCCGTATGCCCTCAGAAGATTTCTGCGTTCAATGCTCATCGTTTCCGGCATTGTCAGGATTACCTGATATCCTCTTGCAGCCGCAACAGCCGCAAGACCTATTCCGGTATTGCCGCTTGTAGGCTCGATAATTACGGAATCGGGCTTCAGAATGCCCTTTGCCTCTGCATCCTCTATCATAGCCTTGGCTATTCTGTCCTTAACGCTCCCGGCAGGATTGAAATACTCAAGCTTGCCGAAAATCGTTGCTCCTGTATGACCTTCAATAGCCTTAAGCTCCAGAAGCGGTGTGTTGCCTATGATATCGGTTATATTCTTGTATGTCTTCATAAACTATTCTCTCCTCAGAAATGACTGTACAAAATAGCAGCGTCAACATCGTTTTTGAGGGATTCTTATATTCATAATCATTGCTCCTTACTAAATATCACATATCACCTATGTAATTAGTAGGTTTATGCTATAAAGTATTATCTCACAACAAAAGAGTTTTGTCAAGTTTATTTTTTTATTACATATATAGGATAATCCTATTACCGATTATTCAATTCACTTAATATCTTAATCTATAAGTTTTTCAGCGAAAAGAGGCACTGCCTGTGCGGATATTGTCTTTTTGGCAGAAACAGTTCCCCGAAATCAAACTCTGCCGTAATCTTTTACAATATCGTTTATCTTATCGCCGTTTTTCAGCCGCTCAAGCATTGACCTTGCCGGATTGGTCCTTTTCTCAACACGATCATAAAGAGGTGCAAGATATATTTCTTCACCAAAACCACGCTCAGCAAGTCCTTCCTTACAAAGGTCAAGAACACTTTTGGCAAGAAGGTACATTCCGTCAATATTGATATAAGCAGGCAACTCATTGCACACAAGCTGACGGCGGAGTTCAACTGCATTATAACCGTTATTATATAGCGACCTGTCATTTTTCATCAGATCAGAAAGCTCCGACGTTTTATTCAGAAGTCCGAGGTGAAAAGCCGAAACCGACATCACATCAGATATAGGCTGGCAGCAGGCACTGCGGAATTCGATAGTACCCCTGTAGGTCAGGTCTTCAAATTTGAATGTACGAAGATATGATATATCCTCCGGCTGAGGATGAAACTCCATTGAACGTATCTCTCCGTTTTCAAGGTATTCTCCGGTCAGCGTATTTGTGTTGAAATATTCAAGGATATTGACAGGCCTGAAATTCAGATACTTACCGTCACGCTCAACGCAGTAGATAGCCGAAGTGGAAATATAATTCAGAATGTCGTCAACAGTTCTGATTTCACAGTCATACATACCCACATTATGAGGATTAATACCGTGCGTACTATTTTCCCAGAGCATATCACGGCAGCACAGAAGCTCCTCGTTTTCCCCCAGAAGTACTGAATTATTGTAAAGCAGAGCCTTTACGGGTTCAAGCTGATTGAAGGTATCGATAACCAGCGGTGCGGTTTCTTTGGTAACATCAAGCTGCACCTGTGATGCGCTTGAAAACATACCGAACTGGGGATAGCGGTGAAAATACATAGGAATGCAGGCATATTTTGAAAATGACGAAAGATGATGAAACAGCATTTTATATCTGCCGTTTTCAATAGGAACATTATTGTTGACAAGCCTGTTCGGATTAATACCCATTCCCGTCAGAGTATAATTATACGGTCCGAAAAAGTCCTGCACAAAAGCATAATATCTGTAAAAGCGTCCGTGTATCGAATGAAGGTCTTTTTCCTTGCCGAAGGAAAACTCCATATTGTTATATGAACAGTCGTAGGAAAAAATATCTCCGTTATCCTGATTCAGTGCGGAGTAGATATTTCCCTGTTCGTCGGTACCCGTGGGGATAAATCCAAACTCCTTCAGAAATGCCGATGTCAGCCTATGCACTATTTCAAAATCAACAGCCCTGTGTTCAAGATTGACGATAGGCATTTCGATTTCAACACCGATGAAGCTGTCCTTTTTTGTTTCAGTGGGTTTTATATAGCGGTCATAAAGACGGCTCAGTATTTCTTCTTTTGTCATATTACCAGCCTCCATTACAGATTTGCAAAAATGCGGTAGAGCATTCTCATAGATTCTTCGCTTTCGATATATTCATGCTCGTGATTTGTTCCGGTTTTATAGAGCTTACCGTTATAGAATGCTGTCAGACGGGTAAAGGGCAGCGGCTGCCATGCCTCCTCGCTGAGGGGAACTGTAGCAAGTATCGTCATATTGTTTTTCGTAAGGCAGTAAAGCGTCCCCTTGCAGTTCGTATGGGCATAAAGATACTTTCCGTCCGAAAACAACAGATTCAGCTTGTTACCCTTTGCCATATCGCATATGATATTATCAAAAAGCTCAAAGCGTTCCTCAAATACAAGTCTTGAGCCTTTTTTGGTCTGTGCAGCGTTCAGCCTGTCCACAAGATAGAGAAAAATTCTTTCACTGTCGGTATCCCCCATCTGTTTCTGTATATACGGATTAAGCTTCGGATAGTCAAAAATCGTACCATTGTGTATCAGCGTCCAACGTCTTCCCGTATTGTCCTTTCCGGTAAACGGGTGGCAGTTCCTGTATTCAACGTTTCCTATGGTAGCATAGCGGATATGTGCAAGTATTATTTTTGATTCAACAGGCTGCGAAAGACGTTCTTTCAGATAATTGCTTTTTGAAGCCTCTATGCTTTCCTTTTCGATAAGGGCACCGTTTCTTGCAATGCAGGCAAGTCCCCAGCCATGCGGATGATGAGTGCTGTGACTGTAAAAGTTTTTCAGATAGTCATTGGCTTCGAAATCGCTCTGAGATGAAAGACCGAATATTTCACACATAGCTAACACTCCTTTGATATTCCCTTGCCAGCTTTATTCCGTTTTCCATATAGTCACTGCTGAAACGTCGGCTGATTATCTCGGCATAGCTGTTTCCGGGTTTTAATTTCCCAAGCTGATAATCAACGACACCGCTGTATTCCGGAAAATGTTTTGATGTGAAACGCTGAATATCGGATAGTATCAGCTCTGCCCTGCGTCTGACATCAGGATTTCCGAAAACAGCGGCTTCCTTGATGTTTCTTATAGCCTCAATCTGGTCGGTTTCCGAAAAATCAATTTCAGGCAGGCTTGCAAGATAAAGCATCAGAAGGTGTATAAAGCGGATATCTTCAACAATAATTCCTGTGGAAGAAAGCGGATTTACATCTATCACACGCAGTTCAATGTGATTGATTCCGTTTTCTGCCAGTGCATCAAGACTGTTTGCACCTCGCGGTTTAAGACGCACAGGATAGTATAGCTCAGAAACAGAGCGCAGATTTCCGTCATCGATGTATTTCTGAATACTGCTGATGTAACTGTTCAGGTCGGAATAGTCAAGCAAAGGAACAAAATGATTCCAATATCCCCTTTCTGAACATCGTATGGAAGAATAAACATTGCTTTCAGTTCCGACAGTACCGTCAGAAACAGGACTTGCCGCAGTCAGATATACCACAAGCCACGCGTATTCTGTAAGTCTTGATGCAAGCCGAAGGTAAATTTCGTTTTTGAATTCAGGATAATCATTCTTTGTATTATTTTCAAATGCGGCTTTCAGAAGCGGCTCCGAGAATGAAAAATTGAGATGTATACCCGAAAAAAGCATCTTTATTTTACCGTATTTCTGTGCAAGATACTGACGATAAACAGACTTGCTTTGCAGACTGCCGGAATACTGAGCAACCGGGACTTCATCCTCTCCGCTTATTCTCGGAGGGTTAGAAAAAGGCCATAGCAGTTCACCGCTTTCACTCAGCTTTTTATTGATATATCTTTGCAGTTCAAGAAGCTGATCGTTAAGTTTTTGCGGATCGGTAAAAACATCGCCGATAAACTCAATCTGATTTTCGCAGAAATCACGGTCAATATTTTTATGATTTTCAAACGGATGCGGCGTCTGCGCCAGAGTTCCGTCTGCGTTTACACGCAGACCTTCTCTTTCTATGCCGAATTCTGCCTGTCTGATATATTTGCTAATAACTGCATTTTCAAGATCAAAAAGCATAATATCATCTCAATTCATTGCATATGTTTCAGATTTGTTTAATAGGTTTTATAATTCAAAATATCCTATCTGTTCAGTAGGTATTATATCATATTAACAATTCCCTGTCAATATTATTATTCAGAATTATCATTCAAAAATGCTTCACTAATTCAGCCCGGATGTTGAATAATACAAATCAGACGCAGTCATTCCTGCCTTTTCAAGATAAGCTCTGGCATTTTCTGTAAAGACATCCGAGTCCTTGAACGATTCTCCCTCAACCCCCGGAAAACCGATGAGCATATCATCCATACGCAGATGAAGAACAGCATCGTATTTCTGACTGTCGGAATCCTCTGTCAGACGGTAATAGTCAGCATAGGTGGTCATGTAATCCGTCCTGAGCTCATCGTATGTTGCACCGCACAATGCCTCCATCAGAAAAGATAAACGAATTAAAGACTGATCAGGAGGATATTCCGGCATAAAAAGACCCGGCACTATCTTATCGAGAGTACTTCTGATAAGACGATGCCGGGTTCAGTTATTTATATTTTATTGTGTTTACGAACGATTATTATTTCTTGTTTTTCTTTGTGTTAAAGGAATCCTTTATAAACTGCTCCAGCCTGTCGTTTTCTTCCTCTCCGAAATTCAGGCGAATAAAATCCTTATTATACATCTTACTGTTTTTGTCAAACGTATATGAAACATTTTTTGTATAGCCGACTCTCACACGGCCACTGTTGCTGTGCCTCATATAATAAAAGTAAATGACAAAGAAGGAAACCATAGCCGGGCTCAACTCCCCGTCAATAAAATGAGCAATATAGCAGTCCAGATTATCCCTTACACAGTTCGGCTTAGTGACCTGACCGATCTGCCTTTCGTTTTCATAAACCGAAACCACTTCTTTTTTGCCGGCTCCCTTTACATAACAAAATATCGCTCTGTCCATAAATGAAAATACATACTTCATATCGGCAACCGCTGTTTGTTCATAGTAAAACTGTCCCATGACATTATCTGTATTATTCAAGATGCTGTATATTTGTAACTGTTTAGAATCCTTATAGAGCCAGCTCAGCGGAAGGGCGGCTTCCACCGCATTCTTTAATCCGTCATACGTTGAATACAAGATCAGATTTCCAGCAGCGTCTGTCAGCTCCAGCCTTCGGAAATAATCCCCGCCGATCATCGCAGCCGGCTTAATAAACGGAGTTGATCCCAAAAACAAAAGCTGTCCCTCTTGCCTTACCTCAAATCTGTTTTCGCCGTTTGACATAACCTGATCAATTCTAAGTATCATATCATTCCCGCCTTTAAACTATTAATAAACCAATTCTGTCATATTCAGTTTTTTCGTACACCCCACGGCGATGCATTGATATCAACTACATATCCTGCCGTTATTATCCATTATACATACATTCTCACATTTTTCAAGTGCGAAACCGCCTGTCTCGTTATTTCTGACTGTTACGTCAATATTCACCGGAATGCTGTGTATTTTTGGATGTTAATTTGATTTTTCGTAATAGGTTATGTTGTATGATATTGGATTATACCGCAATATAAAAGGCTCTGCCCCATACCTGCAAGCCGGAATTTGTCAGGTGTTTTTCAGTACCCGAGGAATTCTTTCAGTTCTTTGTCCGGCAGATAAGCCGGCACATCACTTCTGATGAATCGTAAGTTACCGTGTATAATAATTCTTGAGTTTTTTGTATGTTCAAATAAGCTCACTTAATCACCCATAATTTCAATATATCTCATTATACCACACCCACCCCGCCCACGGCTACCCTTTTTCGCATTTTCACAAAAGAAAAAAGCCCCGCACGAGGCGAGGCTGCAAAGTCAAAATATTAAACTGATCTGAATAATAACTGCTCCGGCGATGTGTCCGGCTTTTTCTCTATCTCTTTTCTTGCAAGCTCAAGGGCTTCTATGCGCTTTAGCACCTATGCATACTCATATTAGAGGTGGGTACAGAGATTCTCGTTAAGTTAGTTTCTTATATATACTGATTCACCTATAAACAAATTATCTCCATCAATATACCAACAATCAGCATACAAGTTACTCTCAAATTTTACATTGCTGTCATAACGATAAGTTTTTAAGCCATATACCAGATCATTATTATCAAGTACTGAATAGCTGAAACTAACAGATCTGTTATCATATCCACCGGTAATGGTACAGGTTCCGTCCATTTCAAAAGTGATATAACTACTGCTGCCGGGAATACTCCACTTACCAATTATCTGATCTTTCGGCTTAGCGTTAAAAACAAAAATAAACAGAATTGTTATAATCACTGCAATCACAACAGTTCCGGTAATAACCGACAATACTATTACCCTTTTGTTTGAACCTTGTTTCTGATCTAAAGATTGCATTTCATTATCCATAAAATGATACCTCCAAAAACTATAATAAAAGCTTCCGTTTTTGCTGATTATATTCTTCCTCAGTGATTACACCGGAATCAAGAAGTTCCTTGAATTTTTTTAATTCATCAGCTTTGCTTTTCGGTTCCGTATTAATAATGTCTGAATCAGCAATATTTATATTTTGAGCTGTGAGATCAGGCTTTGTTAGTGTAAGCAGCAATCCGATAATTCCAAAAAAGAAACCAACAAAAAACCAGGACTGAGCCGTTGACTTGTTATAACCACGGTTCTTGATAGTTTCGTAAGTTGCAAATCCAAAACCAAAACACCATGCTAGACCTATAATAAAGTAAATTAACACGAGCGTAATATTATTCATATTAAGCCACCTCTTTTTGTTAAATTCATTTGATAGCGTTAGATTATTAAGAACAATACTGTACTAAAATAAATATAGCACACTTCTATTCTAAAGTCAATATAATTCTTTATGTTTAAGATAGAATTCTTTATATCTTTATAATTAATTCGGCTTTTAAAAAACTGTATATTTTGGAGTGTTGCAAAATTGTATGTCCTGCCAAGAATAAGAGAGATACGTAAAGAGAGGGGATTATCGCAAGCAAAGGTTGCAAAAAGAATCGGGATGGAACAAACACAGTACAGCAGATATGAACGAGGAGAAAATGAAATTAAAGTAAATGTACTTATTGATATTTGTACTGCTCTGAATGTTTCGTCTGATTATTTGTTAGGATTATCAGACGATCCTACTCCGAGATAACTGATAATTCAATCAGGATATTTGTTTATACTTTCTGCCGTCCGGCGTAGTCTATATATCCCTCAAAAGGCAGAAAATATCAACTACTTACGGCAAACAAAAGAAAACTATATCGTAGAAGTTTTGCAGATAAATTCTTCGAATTTTGTTCTTATTATGAGATAGCGGTTTCCGCAGAATACGGAAAAACCGCCGAGATTATCCTCGGCAAGTCGGCGCATTTTCTTTGTGCCGATGTTGAAATATGTTCCTGCTTCTTTGATGCTCAGAAGATACTTTTCGCTGATAGAAACCTCTTTATCGTTTTTTCTGACTTCGTTCATAAAGCATACCCCCGTTAAAAATATTCGGCAGACACCCACACAAAATATGAGTGTCTGCCTTATCCGTATTACTGATTTTTCATCAGTTCATTGACCCTTGCCTGCACCCTGCCGTAATCGTATCCGGCAGATGTGAGCTTTGCTTTGCGCTCGTCACCGTTTCCCCATTTGCCCTGGATTACTTCCTTTGCGATCTCGTCCACAGATTTGAGTGTCGGCTTTGCCATAAACTCGTTTACTCTTGCCTGAACCTTGCTGTAATCATAACCTGCCTCAGTCAGCTTCTGTTTACGTTCATCTCCTGCTGCCCACTTTCCGGCAATGACTTCTTTTGCAAGTTCATCAACCGTTTTCTTTTTAGCCGTGGTTGCCGTTGATGTAGTTTTCTTTGCAGTAGTCTTTTTATACCCGTTATATCCGCAGTTCTTGACGGTATTCGGATAATCGGTATAACAGTAGTCCATGTCAACATTTCCCCTGATGCCGTTGATTCTGCCCTCGGAAGAATACTGCCAGATACCGTATTTGTTCGCTGTGTATGTACAGCGATAGTTATACTGTGCTACCCACAGTGCATACTTTCCGGCTACTGAATTTGAGATGTAATTGTTCAGGTAGTAGGTTGAGCAATACAGTCCGGCGGCTTTGATTATAAGGATAGTTCTTAATTCAAAAAAACGAAAAAAAGTAGCTGTGCAGATACAAAAATATGATCTGCACGGCACATTGTCTATTTTTTAATGATATCTTTTTCTTTTTTTCAGCTCTGCTGATAAACTGTAATACCATTGAAAACAATTTTTTCTATGTTCTGAACATCAATAACGCATACAGAAGAATTGAAATTATTCCATTTGCTGTTATTTGGGAATATACCATACTCGCATCTGACAATGGTTTGTTTACCTTGATAGCTGCATCCGTCTGCAACAAGGTAGTATTTATTTCCATTCTTTGTTTTTACATAACAGGATTCAGGGTCAAACCGTATTTTTTCTCCATCATGTTTTCCGTCATTTACGGCATTGATAGAAAAGCTGAATGTAGATATATTCATCACACCATCTGTTTCTTCATTGCCAAAAAGATCATAAAGAGTATTGTTATCAAGCTCATATTTGCATAATGAAATATCATTATCCACAGTAAACTCGATTTTAAACGGCAGAGAATATGTCTTGACATATCCTTTTACTAATTCAAACTCATTGCCAACATAGATCAGATCCGTGTAGGCATTGCTGTTTGTAAATATGTCATAGGAAGCGAGGCTTTCATTTTTGGCTTTGAGCTTTATAGCACTTTGAAAATTTGCATCAGACATATCCTTGTAGGTTTTCAGAGTTTCTTCAACACTTGCGGCTGTGTAGCTATAGCTGTTGATATTTATTTTCTTTCCAATAAGAGCATTTTCGCCAGATGTCCCTTCGACAGTCATATAAATAAGGATATGAAGTATTTTTCCACCTTCCTCTACATCATAAAGAGCCTTTGATCCCATTCCGATTATTTCTGAATTATCATCTTCGATCTTAACTTCAAGATCATGCACATTATCCGAATCCGGATCTCCGGTTGAGGTACTGTAGGCATTAAATCTGCATGGCTTGACAGTATTGAAACATCTGTCGGTAAATGTCCCGCCATCTTTTTTACTTACCCTTATATCAATAATATTTGCGCCTGAGTTTTCACCTCCTAATTTTATACTGTTGATCTGTATATTTGGATCCGAAATGCTTATTTTAGCATCCCTGGCATTTGCCAGCGTCAGTGCAAAGCTATCTCCGCTGACGATAGAGCAGTAAACCATATATACACTTTCAGCTATAACCGGCAAACTGAATACACTAACGATCAGCACTGCTGCCGCAGCTACTATAAACAGCTTCTTAAGAGTCAATTTGTTTTTCTTTGTTTTATTCATATGCAGACTCTCGCAGACTTTGTTCCTGACTTTGTCATAATCAACACCTGTGTTTTCATACAAGGTGCTTTCATCAGCTATATCTATATTTATCGGCAGCATAGCAGCATTATCAAGAAATGATTTTTTCATAGCTTATATCCTCCTTGTTCAATTAATTTTTTTATTCTGGCTCTGGCACGATGAAGTCTGACCTTAACATTGTCAATGCTGATGCCCATATGATCTGCTATCACACCTATCCTTTGATAATAGTAGTAATACCTTATTACTATTTCTCTATCCTCCGGATCAAGCTCCTGAATAATTCTGTACAATATTTCATTAGCATCAGCTTGCTCAAGCCGATATTCAATGGAGAAACCATCTTCAGCAGCACAGCCAAATTCATCAATGTCAACCGTGATATTTTTTCTGACACTATCCAATTTATCAAAAGCCTTTGTTTTTGAAATAGTACATATATATCCCCTCAGCGACCCATATTGGATTTTTTTGCAATTTTTCCACAATGTTATAAAAGTGTCCATTGCAGCCTCCTCTATATCCTCTGCGGTAAGAGAGCCTCTGCCGATATTGTATATAATCGAAGAAACAAGCGGAAGATATTCATTCATTATTTCGTTTAACGCCGCTTCATCATGCCTTTTCAGGCGGTCAATAATATTTTTGTCATCCTTCAAATTCATCACCTGCTTCCGTGAACTTGACCGTTCTGTATATTATAACGGTAAAAATGCGGTTTTGGTTACATATCTTTTTCAAAATATTTACAAGCAGCATATTCTTAATGTTATATACATTTCCTTTGCTGCATCAATAAACAATTATAGCAATTTCATTAAAAAACAATTTTACATACAGCATAAAAAAGCACCTCCGAAGAGATGCTAAAGGTTTTAATCTTTTATGATGCGAAAATCAACAAAACACTTCATAGGAAAACTGACATATCGGTTCATCAGTGCTTTGTATTCTTCCGGTTCAACAGCGTTTCCACTTCCCATAATATTAAAAATCACAGTTGCCTCTTTCAGCTTATACGGAAGGTCGTGCAGACCGCAGTTAAGATAAAAATCGTGTCTTTTGATTCTCTGAATCTTGTTTTTGGATTCTTCTTTCCAATCCTCCAAAGCAAGAAACAGCCGATAATTCTTATACATTTTTATTATTTCTTTCAATGCTTTTGTTCCGTATCCATTTCCCCGGTATGACGGATCTATCGCATAATAGAACAAATATGCAAGATCTTTATAAGTCACCAGATAAGCCAGACCTATACTTTTTCCTTCTTCGCTTATTATCCAGAAATCAGCCCTGCCTTGTTCTGCTCTTTTCCTGAGCAATCGGAAGGGTGCTCTTTCATCGGGAGGAAATGCTCCTGTATAAATAGCTTTTATTTCCTTATAATCAGGTTTTTCGATTTTGCGAAGTTCCATGACATTGACCTCTTTTAGTTGATTTAAAGCTATTATACTATAAATTTCTACAAATTCGCGCCGCGAGCCGCATATAAAAAGAAATTTATTAAATGTTCTCTCAGCCGTCGGCTGAGGCGCAAGCCGAAGCCGCTAACGGCGTGAGGTTATTATACCATTTTATTATAAAAAATGTCACTACCGAAATCAAAACTCCTTCAAAGTAAATTCCACCGTCCATAACCCTTTATAACTTGTATCCTGCTCTAACCTTGCTTTGAAGCCGTCAATATACATTTCCGTTTCTTTCAAAGATAAGCTGTCCGTATCAAAATACTGTACAGTCAGCTTGTTCTGTTTTGAATATGCCGTGAGCTTTTTAAGCCACATTGCCGTCACCGTAAAGGAAACGGATATGTCAACAACACCCTGCCGCACAACATCACGCTGTCTTGTTCCGGCTTCTGTTTAACTGATAAAAGTTTTATCCATCCAATAGACTATCAGTAGTCACATTGAACAACTTAGCAAAAGCCTTTAGTTCTATATCTGTTACAAATCTTTGCCCGCTTTCAATTCGCTGTATAGCGTTTTTATCAAGATCAATTCCAAGAAGCTGCATCCTGTTTGCAAGTGCCTGCTGCGAATTTGGCTTTGGTAATGATTTTCTTAATTTTGCAATGTTACTGCCTGAAATATTATTTCTACTATTTGCTTTATTCTTAAACATAACAATTACCACCTTTTTTAAAATGCACATTTTGACATTTAGTGCTTGACATTTTTAATATAATATGGTAATATATACAAGATGACATTCACTAAATGTCATTTTGTATTGCATTTTAATTTGTGAGGAGTTCAAGTATGGCAAAATTAGATTTTTCAAAAATTGAAGAGTTGCTTAATACTTCAAATACTTTTTCTCTGACCAGTGAGCAGTATAGTGTTGTTATACCTGATCGCAATCTGGTATATACGAAATCATTCAAAGGCACTTTCGAGTGGCTTTACCTCCCGCAAAAAGATTTTTGGATAATCAAGCAGATAAGCGAGACAGAGACAAAACTTACAGAGATAGATCCCAACAATCTCCCTGAAAAGTGTCTATTCCAAATGGTGGTGGCGGAGCAACACGAAAACAAGGTTTTTGTCTTCATTCCTTCGAAGAACGGAGATACGGTAAAAGAGTGGAGGTATTTTACGGATTTTTTCACAGGCATTATCCGCAACAGTGACATATCATAAGTGGATATGATATTATTTGCCGAATCGAGTAGGAGGCTGCCCATTAGTTGAGCAGCCGACCTCTCACACCACCGTGAGTACCGTTCGGTACACGGCGGTTCAATAGTTCGAGTGCAGTACCTTGTATCTTTCGAGTATGTCATCATACCCGACTGATGCAAGGTATTTGTTCGTTAATGACATAGCAAGTATGTGACTGTTGGAAATTCGCCAATATTCCTTCCTGCTGTTTGCCCATCTCCAGGCATTTTCATTGTCGATACCAAGTCTTACAAGATGCTACTGCTATAACCTATTATTCGGCAGACTGACTCTGTATTATTGGTATATGCCGTCCACAGAGAGCAATCCGCACGGCTTTTGAGAGACACACTTGCCAGAGCGAGAATCACATCTCCGCCGGATTCCAACAGTACTCTTGCCGGAGTCAGAACGACCCACTTTCAATTCTAAGACAAATAAATACATGGGAGTAATGTCGTGTATGAGTCATTGATGTTCCGTACATTATATAATGTAGACTTTTATCCTGTGTTGACAAAGCAATAAACATATTTGGCTAAAATACGATATAATCGCATTTTAGCCTTGATACTTTCTGCTGTTTGTGCTATACTAAGTTCAGAGCACATTTTAGTCAAGGAGTGAACACTATGACATATATAAAAAGAGACCTTGAAAATAAGATCGTTTCTCTGTCAGATGAGTATTCCTGTATACTCATTACAGGACCCCGTCAGGTAGGAAAAACTACCTGCCTGCGGCAGCTAATGGATGATAATCGAGAATATGTAACACTTGACGATATGGAGGAAAGAAGTCTTGCAAAGCGTGATCCCGCTTTGTTCTTTCAGCTTCATACAACGCCGATAATGATTGATGAGGTGCAGTATGCACCGGAGCTGTTTTCTTACATTAAAATAGCGATCGACAACGGAGCAGACCCCGGAACATTCTGGCTGACCGGCTCACAATCCTTCAAGCTGATGTCACTTGCTCAGGAATCTCTTGCCGGAAGAGTGGCAATTCTGCATATGTCCGGTCTTTCTCAGCATGAAATCTTCGGTTCAGGCGAAAACCAACCTTTCACATTGGAGCTAAGTGTTCTTAAGGAAAGAGAAAAAAACTATAGTCCTGCTGACATAAACGGCATTTATGAGCGCATCTGGAAAGGCTCAATGCCAGGAATCATCAGCGGAAAATACTCTGACAGGGATGTATTTTATTCGAGCTATCTGCAAACATATATAGATCGTGATGTTAAAGATCAGATTCAGCTTACAGATTCATTGCTGTTCAGTGATTTTGTACGAGCAGCTGCCTGCCGTGCAGGGCAGATGCTGAATGTGCATGATATAGCGCAGGATGTAGGCGTGTCGGATGATACAGCAAAACGATGGCTTAAAGTGCTTGAAAAATCCGATGTTATTTTCTTTCTTCGACCTTATTCAAACAATCTGCTCAAGCGCACAGTTAAGACTCCGAAGATGTACTTCTTTGACACAGGGCTTGTCGCATACCTTACCCGGTATTCCTCGGCAGAGATCCTTGCAAACGGAGCGATCAACGGAGCTATACTTGAAAACTATGTTGTATCTGAGCTGCTAAAGTCCTATCATAACGATGCAAAGGAATGTTTGTTATGGTATTACCGTGACAAATCCAGCAATGAAATAGATATGGTTATCGAAAGCGACGGGATGCTGCACCCGCTGGAGATCAAGCGGTCTGTCAATCCCGGAAGCGAGTTGCTGAACGCTTTTAATTTACTTGATAAAGCGTCAGTGCCGAGGGGAACAGGAGCTATACTTTGTATGCGTCCAAAGCTGTCTGCTGTCGATGCTGATAACTTTATAGTTCCGATATGGATGATTTGAATTGTGTGCGGCTGATTTATACCCTGTCTTAGAAATTACACGCTCTCGCTGAACACAACAGTAGTCCACAATTATTCTTGTTCTCGATTTATCTTCAACAAAACAAAAAAAGACCCGACAATGCTATCAAGATTTCATACCTGATAACAGTGTCGGGTTCAGTTTTCTTTACTACGGTGACAGTGGTGACAGTGAAGTCGCAGGAAATCATTTGTCCTGTTACCGGTTCAAGCCCACTATTGATGCGGCTTTCAACCACCGGTATCAGTAGTAACAGTAAAAAATATAAAAAACTATATAATCAAACTGCTTGGATGATCAAGTATAAAAAGTTTGGTTTTCTGCTGTCACTACTGGTACTTCTGTTACTTGATTATTCCGTCCTCTTGAAAGCACCTATCCGCACGAGGAAAGCAGTAAAACGCTTGTGGAAAGCGGCACCCACACCGGCACGATGTTTGAGAGCCAGCTGCACGGTGTTGAGAGCCACCTTGCCGGAGTAGAGAGCCGCCGGCAAGGAGCTGAGAGCCATCTTGCCGGGGTTTTATACATGCGCTGCCGGACTTCAGTCGCACTCTTGCCGGATTCAGAACGCCCCACTTCCAGTTCTAAGCTAAATACCTGAGAGTGAGGTCGGGTCTTCCTTTATCTTTAAATCATCTCTGATAATTTGTTATGTTGCTATTCCATGTTCAATTTCGCAGCAATTTCTTAACGCAAAACTATTGATATTTTAAACTTTTGCGTTTATAATGAATACAGGGGTGATTACTTTGTATATTGATAGACCAAATTATCTTGAAAAGCTTATTCGATACAAGGACAAAGATATTGTTAAGATTATTACAGGTATCCGCAGGTGTGGAAAATCGGTTCTTCTTAACGAGCTTTATTATAACTATCTGCTGAAAAATGGGGTTGACGCAGACCATATCATTAAGCTGTCATTTGATATGCAGAAGTGGCAAGACCTGCGTGACCCGGAAAAACTATACCATTATATAGATGATCAAATCAAGGATGAAAGCAGATATTATATCTTTCTTGATGAGATACAAATGGTTGATGGCTTCGAGGAGGTCGTAAATGGAATAAAAGCCGAGTTTGACAGTGATGTATATATTACCGGTTCTAATTCCAGATTGCTTTCAGGTGATATCAATACAATTTTCCGAGGACGCGGCATAGAGATAAAGGTGTTTCCGCTTTCGTTCAGCGAATTCTATTGTGTGAAAGGTAATACAGACAAGTCGGCTGCTTTTAATGAATACATTATGTATGGCGGATTGCCTTATGCTGTCTTAGAAACTGAGGCGGCAGACAAAGCGGCTTATCTTAAAATGATATGCGATACAGTTGTTTCAAGAGATATAATCGACCGCTACAATATTAAGGATGAGGCTTTGTTTTCGGCAGTTATTGATCTTCTTTGTTCTTCAATCGGATCTTATGTTTCGGCATCTAAGATAGCCAATACTTTGAAAAGCAACGGTTATAGATCAGTTGATAACGAAACAGTTTCAAGATATCTTTCTTATATGTGTGATGCTTTTTTGTTCTACAAGGTTGATCGATATGACATCAAAGGCAAGGAATATCTTAAAACGCAGAACAAGTATTACATCTGTGATATGGGAATACGCAATTCAAAGATCAATTTTCGTCAGATCGAAATGACACATATCATTGAAAATATTGTATATCTGGAGCTTATCAGAAGAGGTTATGTTGTAGATATCGGGAAAAACAGGGAAAAGGAGATAGATTTTCTTGTCAAAGACCTGAGCGGCGAGCAGTATTACATTCAGGTATCATATTCAATAGAAGATCCTCAGACAAAGGATCGTGAAATATCCGCCTTCTACAATCTTGATGACGGATATAAGAAAATCATTATTACGATGGATAATAATCCATTCACCATGTTAGAGAGAGGGTACAGGAAACTTCATCTGTTTGATTTTCTGTTGAACAACGATTCTTTGAAAGAGGTCTGATTATTACGAAAATGTATGTAATTTCACAGATTTCCGTAGCGGTCAACATATAATATTGCTTAATGTTGACAGAGCAATACACGATTTAGACTAAAATACGATACTATCGTATTTTAGCCAAGGATTGAACACATTGACATCCTCAAGTGTGTGTTCGGCAATGAGAAGCCTGATGATTCATCTGATCGTGCAAAGTTGGTACATGATTTCAGATGCAATCGGGTAAGCGAAGAGTTACAAGCTCATGCACGGCGAGGAATGATTATATGTAGCGGATTATAAAGTGACCTAAGAGAATCTATGTAAAAGTATCCGCTGACTTTGACCGCTCGGGCGGTCTTCATCCACGCTCTATAATCTGGTCAGACGGTCGTGTGTTTGATATTGATGATATAACAGACTTCTATCCGGGGTACACAGCCGACCACTGTGGTGATCGATATACTGTGATAATAAAAGGTGAAACAAGGTATCTGTTTTTTGAAAGAAGCGACGAAATGGTTGCATCGAAAGTAGGTCGGTGGTTTGTGGAAAGAGTGGCGTGAATGTAGCGTTGATTATTTCGCACTAAGGAAAGCACCTATACGCTCCACGGAAAGCAGTGATACGCGCAAGGAAAGCGGTACTCATACTGCGGTTCTCACACCGGCACGGAGCTTGAGAGCCAGCTGCACGGTGTTGAGAGCCAGTTGCACGGAGTTGAGAGCCAGTTGCACGGAGTAGAGAGCCACCTTGCCGGGGTTTTAGACACACGCTGCCGGACTTCAGTCGCACTCTTGCCGGACTCAGAACCGAACTTCATTCTCTACTTTACCACAGAAATAGCTTGATTTTTTACCCCCACATGGTATAATTAAGATAAAGGAACGGAGACGATTCCCCATGAACAAGGACGAAAAGATCGTAAAGCTTAAGCTGGATATAATCTTCAAGCGTGTGTTCGGCAACGAGAAGAACGAGAAGATTATAGCCGCATTTATCTCCGATCTGCTTGATATTCCTCGTGAAAGCATCAAATCTGTTGTTATCAATAATGTAGAGCTTGCTCCGCAGTATCTGAATCAGAAATTCAGCAGATTGAATCTGAAAATGAATGTTGACGGCAAGATCGTGAATATAGAAATTCAGGTCAACAGAGAGACCTATTTCAAAGAGCGAACACTATTCTACTGGTCAAAGCTCTACAGTGATGAGCTTGGTGCAGGAGATGATTACGGCAAATTAAAGCAGACCATCTGTATCAACATCATAAATTTCAATCTGTTTGATTGTGAGGAGTATCATTCACACTTCAAGATACTTGAAAATGACAGAGGAGAGCAGCTGACAGACAAATTTGCAATACATTTCTTTGAGCTGAAAAAAGTCAACAAATCCAAGAAAAGCAGCCGTCAAGAGGACTGGCTTAAGCTAATCGATGCAGAAACGGAGGGTGATCTTATGGCAATACAGCAGACAACTACAATTCCCGAAGTTCAGGACACTATCGTTATGATCCGTCAGCTTAGTGCAGATGAGAAGGTACAACAAGAGGCATACTACCGTGAAAAGCAAATCCGTGATGAAATATCAGCTTTGAATGGGGCAAGAATTGAAGGAGAAGCTATTGGTATTGAAAAAGGCAGACTCTCTGTACTCACAGACTTAGTGCGGAAAGGTATAATAACGATCACACAGGCTGCTGAACAGGAAAAAATGCCAGTTGAAGAATTCTCAAAATTGACCGGTCTTCCGGTGCAATAAAAAAATACCCGACACCATTTTATCAAGATTACCTCCGATAAGACGATGTCGGGTTCAATTATTCTTTATTCTATTTCAACAGATCAATAAGCGAGTACTCACCTTTGGGGATATTAGCATTTCTTTTATACTCTTTGATTGCCTTTACAAGTTTTGCAGTATCATTGAAGTATTCTAAGTCAAAATCATAGGATTTAACATTATGCATTTTCAGATCGGCTTTGCAGAAATCACTTGGCTTTTTACCAGAACGCTTGAATTTTTCATACGCCCCTTCGCGGTGAATGATAAGCATCTCTATTTCGGGAGCGGTTACAACATTTATAACCGAAACTTTATGAGTATATGCTTTGCTTAGCCGGAACTGTTCTCCTCTTGAATCAAGAATACGTATAACGGATATTTTATCGTCAAATCCCTTTCTCAAGTACCGTTCTTCAAAAGTTTTTGCATTTCTGCATCTGAGAACGCTTTCTTCCAGCAGTTCTTCACGGGAAAAGATGAGCAGATCGTTATCCAAAAGAATATCAATTATTGCCGACTCGGCAGCACCTTCGCATATACAGGCTTTGTATTTTGACAGTTCCATTTGCGGCCTCCTGTTAATCTATCGAAGCCGCAAGGCTCTTTTTTAGCTGCATATATGCCTCATATGCAGGTGTTGTGCCTTCAAGATAACCGCTTTGATATGCATCGCTCTTTTTTATATCATTTCTTTTCAGAATATTGCTCATATTATCGACCGTAATACCGTTTCGGTTTCGCACTACATTGATGCTGTCATTGCGATCATACTCGTCAAGCAATTCAGGGTAATGCGTTGTAAAGATAAGAGTTCCACCGTTTTTGTTCAGCTTACTGTCCATGAAGAAACGCATAAGTGTTGTTACAATTTCCTTATTGAAATGGTTTTCGATCTCGTCAATCAAAAGGTATCCTCCGCTTTGCAGTACTTCCTTTACCATAGAAAAGGTTATTATCCCTTTGATAGTACCTGAAGAAAGATAATTTTCCAGGTCCTGAGGATTGTTCAGCACTATCTCTTTTTCTCCCCTGAATTTCAGATGCAGATGATTCCTTTTTTCCTGCTGCTCGAAATACAACTGCTCAACAGTGGGATCAAGAAATGAAATAATCTCCAGCGGAATGTCATCAGAAAAGGGAAGAATATTGACATTTGTATAGGACAGTAAGCTAACAAATTCAAGATCATCGTTCAATTTTTTATTTCTAGCTATTATAAAGCTTACATCGTCAGGTAAGAACATTTCATTATCATCACGTTCTGATGCAGGAGCAATGTTTCCGAAATCAGTGAGTGTTTTCTTCGTACCGGTTGCGGATTTTTCCCACAGCCTTTCCTGTGTGATAGTATATTTATATTCACCTGTTTTTGTCTTCTTCGAGGTGATCTCAGTCTCAAGGTAGCATATCTTGCTGTTTTTATCGCAGAAATAAATATAAAAAACAGCATGTTTAGTACTGCCTAATATTATTTTTTCATCAACATGGTTGATCGGTTTGTTCGACACAATGCTTAATGCAAGCTGTATCACCTTCAGAACAGATGTCTTGCCGGACGCATTTATTCCTATAAATGCGTTTGCCGGATTAAGATAAATAGTTGGTGTCAGTTTATGCAGCTGTTCTTTATCATCCTCGCATACTCTTTGCTGTGCATAAAAGATGATATCCAATTCTTGCTTAAACAGTGGTAATCCTTGAGCTTTTATCCGTAACAGTTTCATGACAATCTCCAATTAAAATCAAAAATATCGTTATTAATTTGTTATATGACTATTATATATCATTTTAATTAAAATATCAACGAAATTTGCGATTTTATCTTTAAGCCCTTTTGGGTGCGTTTCGCATATGGATTTATTGCTTTGTTTTCGGCTTGTAATCAACCTTTCGCACTTATCGCTCTATTGAGTTTCACGGATTCAGGTATCATTTAAAATATTAATCGCATTGTGCATGGAAGAAACAACAACCACAGAAGCTTAAGTGTGACACCCGTCTTTTTCAGTTCACTGTGAACATACTCATAGTTAACAGGAGCGTACACCGTTTCCTTCGTATCCGCCCAATAACCCCGCGCCATGCCGAATTGAAGAAACCATGGTAAAATAAACTCCGAATAGAAATACTCCAATGAAGTGAAACGGAG
>ONAX01000055.1 GCA_900315875.1 uncultured Eubacteriales bacterium
GTCGGGCTGCGTTTCCATCTTCCCTGAGAAACAAAGTCTTTGTATTCATCGACACGGCTGTAATGTGCCAGTATCAGCGCAAAGGTATGCTGGGCAACAGCCGATGTTGAATACGATCCGGCGTTGCATACGGTTATTCCCCTGCTGCGGCAGTATTCTGTATCGATATTATTATAGCCGGTGGCAAAAAGACCGATATAGCGTAGCTTTTCGGCATAGCAAAGGCTGTGGCTGTCGAGAAGGGTCTTGTTGCACAGAATGATATCAGCATCACGGACAGCTTCGGCGACTTCTTCATATCTCAGCAGATCATTCTGAATGACCTCGCCGAATTCGCTGAATATTCCGGCATCGACAAGCCCGTCAACTACTGTCTGCGCGTCGGTCAGTACAATTTTCATAATACGATTCTCCCTTTCGCGCCCCGGATCAAAGGAGCGGTATTCCGATTTTTAATATACAATAATTCCACCTGCAAGTCAATATGCACCGCTGTGTCATGAGCTTTTCAGTCATTCATTTGAATTTCCACGATAATTAATTACACACATTTCTATAGGTTTTTCCTATTACTGATAATATCTATATGATATTGGACAAAAAGAAAATAGATGCTATAATGAAACCAACAAAGCACAAAGGAGTGAAACGCTATGACAATTACAGCTGCAAAGAGAATTTGTACAATTTGTGATATCTGTAAAATGCAGAAGGCTGTTTTCTGCATTAAAGCGTTCTGTGCTTCCCGAATGTGAGGATAATTATGTTTATCCGGGAAGTCAGCGATTGACTTCACTTTTTGTTTTATTGAACTTTGTATTTTGAAAGGAATGACTGAAATGAATAATAATATTCAGACAAGAAGCCGCGGTGCGGTAAATGTGAGAATACTGACACTGGCAGCAGTTTTTGCGGCACTTATTACAGTAACGACAGCATTTGTGAAAATACCGGCTCCGCTGGGATATGTTCACGCAGGCGACAGCGTAGTATATCTTGCAGCAAGCGTTCTGCCGGGACCGTTCGGCTTTGCCGCAGCAGCAATAGGCGGCGGACTTGCCGATTTGCTTGCAGGCTACCCGCAGTGGGCGGTTGCAACGGCAATTATAAAAGCACTGAATGTTCTGCCGTTTTTTCTTATTAAGTTTGCTCTGAAAAAAAGCTTGAGGCGCGACAAGATAATCAATATCCCGAATCTTCTGATGCTGATTCCCACAACAATAGTTACACTTGCAGGATATTTCGTAGCTAATGCTATCCTGTACGATGCAGCAGCCGCAGCAGCGGAGCTTCTGCCGAATCTGTTTCAGGCAGGCGTCGGTGCGGTTCTGTTTATTGTTCTTGGCGCCGGACTTGATGCGGTGAAATTCAAATCAGTATTTGACAAGGAAAGGAAATAAATAAGACCTGTACGGTATAGGTGAAAAAACATGCAACAGCAGATCCTGCCGTAGTCAGGGTTTGCGAAATAATAACCTCGCAGGGAGCCGGTTTGCCAGCCGGCTCTTTTTTATTTTCCGTAACATATGGGCTGAAAAGTTACAATAATCTGAGAGTGTAGATTGGTATTGACATTGATTTTTTGTTGTTATAAAATATATACGGCGTGTTTTACCCTTTTATTGGAGGAATCACAAATGAAACATTACAACTCTGAAAACGATTCACCGGAATTCCTGATAAACAAAACAGCAAAAAATCATGCAAGACGCTCAAAACGTGCAGCCGCAGCGGTTATTGCGGCTTCTGTAGTATTTATGGCTGCATGTACCGTACAGCCATCCGCCGAGACATCTGTAACACAGACCACCGAAGCTGCCGGGCAGCCCGGAGGAGTTCCCTTGGAGGATGAAGGTGTAAGCTTTGCAAGCAGCACAGCAGACAGCTCACAGGAGCCTTTTGCGGAAAGTTCTTCATCCGAGCCGTCAGAGGCGCAAAGCTCGCATCAGCACGAATTCGGAGAGTTTGTCACGGTTTCGGATCCTGACTGCACCAATCCCGGTAAGGCACTTGCTGCATGCGAATGCGGTGAGACTACGGCAAAGGAGATACCGGCACTCGGACACGAATATGTCCTGGCGGAGCAAAACGGTCTTATGGTGCACTATAAGTGCGTGCGCTGCGGCGACGAAATAACCGAAACAAAGCCGACTAAATCACAGAAGATGATAAACGACCTTAACATATATGTTGAAGATGAACACACCTACGACGGCAAGGTTTTCAGACCTGAGGTCAGGATAATGGACGGAGACGAGGACGTCACAGCCTCCTCGCGCATCGAATACAACGAAAATGCCGTTAATGTAGGCGCATATTTTCTTACTGTTTATATGAATGGTTACTACAGCGGAAGCAGATCATATGAATATAAGATTTTTCCGGAATCTCCGCGTGCTGCTTTGTCCGACGAACGTGACGACGGCTGCACCGTTTCGTGGGAAAGCTGTGCCGCAGCCGACGGGTATATTCTGGAATATTCAGACTCAAGGGATTTTTCAGATGTGCAGACCGTCACCCTGTCGCGCGGAGAAACGACCTGCAGCATAGACGGTCTTGATAAGACCGTACCCTGCTATATCCGGGTGCGCAGCTTTGCAGACGTAAGGGTTTCCGGCAGCAGTGTTCGCTACCGATCGCATTTTTCGGAAACAGTCCAGTACGGCAGATCTCACATCGAGGTGATCGACGGTATAACCTATGTTGACGGAATACTTATCGCAAACAAGACCTATTCTCTGCCCTCGGATTATGACCCCGGATTCCGCTCCGAAACTCAGAGCGCATTCAATGAAATGGCAGCCGATGCCGCAAAAGACGGAATCTATCTTTTCATTGTTTCCGGCTACCGTTCCTACAGCACACAATATTCGACATATAATTACTTCGTATACGACCGCGGAAAGGAACAGGCAGACAGATGCTCAGCCCGTCCCGGCCACAGCGAGCACCAGACCGGGCTTGCATGCGATATCAATTCCACATCATCCTCCTTCGAGGGAACTCCGGAAGCCGAATGGATAGACGCCAACTGCTGGAAATACGGCTTCATTGTACGCTATCCAAAGGGCAAGGAGGAAATAACAGGATACAAATATGAGCCGTGGCATGTACGCTACCTCGGGCGTGAGCTTGCAAAGAAGGTATATGACAGCGGACTAACGCTTGAAGAGTACCTCGGTATTACGTCTGTTTACAGCTACTGAGTTCTCTGTTGTGCGCAGCCATTCGCAATGCAGAACAGACTGTGCATTGATGTTTATCATGCATTCTGCGTATAAATGTGCTATTTTGAAAAATAATAGCCTGGGCGATTGAATTAGACTGAAATTTATGTTACAATACAGGGTGTAGGCTTTTTTGTGAGTATGGTGAATCCGGACGATGATTTTACTCTGTTGGCGGTATCTGTCCGGTATAGAAAGGAAGATAGATTATGGTATACCTGTTTCTTGCACAGGGCTTTGAGGAAGTCGAAGCGCTCTCTCCCGTTGATGTTCTTCGCAGGGGCGGAGTTGAGCTTGTTACCGTTGGCGTCGGCGCCAGGGTAATTACCGGCTCGCACGGAATTCCCGTAATAGCTGATATCACTACAAGCGACATCAGCTCATTCGACGGTGTAGAGGCTGTCATCCTTCCCGGCGGAATGCCCGGAACACTGAATCTCGAAGCTGACGAAACTGTTATTTCCGCAGTCAGGTACTGTGCGGAAAAGGGACTGACCGTTGCAGCAATATGCGCGGCTCCTTCAATCCTCGGTCACCTCGGTCTGCTTGACGGTAAGCGTGCAACCGCATTCCCGGGCTTTGAAAAGGATCTTACCGGAGCAGTACAGGGCATTGACGGATACGTTGAGCACGATGCAAACTTCATTACCGCAAGAGGAATGGGTGTTGCAACTGAATTCGGACTGGAGATACTGGCAACTCTCAAGGGTTCCGCAGTCGCAGACAAGGTTAAAGGCAGCATTCAATGCAGAGCATAACCGGGCAGAAAAAAGAGATCCGTGCGAGGTGCAGAGCTATTCGGCGTGAAATGAGTACAGCGCAGAAATCCTTCGCTGATACGGCGATTGCGGAAAAAGTGCTGCAGCTTATTGAGGAAAAACGCCCCGGTAGGCTTCTCTGCTACGTTTCGGCATATCCGACTGAGGTTTCGACAACAGCGATCATAAAAAGAGCGCTTGAAATGCAGCTTGCAGTTGCCGTACCGAGGTGTATACCGGAGTGCAGCGGAATGGATTTCTATCTGATAGAGTCCGCGTCTCAGCTTATCAGCGGTTACTGCAATATTCCGGAGCCGGATCCGCTTGTCTGTATTAAAACCGTGCCGTCAGACGGCGACATGTGCATTGTCCCCGGTCTTTCATTTGACAGCAGCGGTTTTCGCGTGGGCTTCGGCGGAGGTTATTACGACAGGATGATCTCTTCCTGCAGGCAGCGTGGCGCAGATGTGCTTTTCGTCGGCTTATGCTACAGCTCGTGCATATCCGGCAGCGTACCGCGTGACGAATATGATCAGAATGTATCGTATGTAATCACCGAAAGCTCGGTGATCCCCATATCAGACTGCAAAGAGCAGTCATAAAGGAGGTTTTTGCCCGTGAGTGATGAACTGGAACAGAAAAGACGGGAAAAAATAGAAAGCTTCAAGGTTGAATTCCAGGATGATTTTGACGATATCAGTAGCAGTGATCCGGTGGCAGAGGATAACCCCGACGAGCCGAAGGATTACAGCATTAATATAGACAGCGGTATTGACAGCTCCGGAGAGGTTGAAGAAATCTTTGCAAACGTTGAGGGCGGCGAGATAAACAGCCACAGCGGTGCGCCGGACGAAGTTGAGCAAAAGCTGGATTCCCACGAAATGAGAGTCGCAAAGAGGAAGGACAAGCGCCGCCGCCGTTTCAAGGCAAGGAAAAACCGCCTTATCTTCCGTGCGATCTGGCTGACGATGGTAATATTCACCTCGATCATGATAGGACAGTATATCATGGTCGGTGTTAACGATATGCTTGGCGTCGGACGTGAGGATGAAAAATCCGTTTCCATTACGGTGCCGAAAAATGCAACTCTTGACCAGATAACGGATATCCTCAGCGAAAACAAGGTTATTAACAACCCCTATTTCTTCAAGATATATGCAACCGTCACAAAGGCAACATCCGGCTACACAATGGGTACGTTCGATATAGCAACGAACAAGGACTATCAGGCGATAATCAACTACATGCAGTCGGATATGAACCGTACCGACGTTGTAAAGCTGAGATTCCGCGAAGGTCTGAACATCAAGGAAATTGCGGATCTCCTTCAGGAAAACAAGGTCTGTGATTCAAAGGAATTCCTCGAAAAATGCGACACCAAGGATTTTGACGAGGATTACGAATTCCTCAAGGGCATCAAAAATGACAGCCAGAGGTACTATCGTCTCGAAGGCTATCTCTTCCCGGATACGTATGAATTCTATATCGGCGAGGACGTAACCAGTGTTGTACAGAAGTTCCTCTCCAACTACCGCCGCAAGCTTTACCTTTCAAAGATACGCTTTGAATCCGGTCAGAAAAAACAGACGATAGAGCAGAAAGCCGAAGCTCTCGGAATGACGATGGAGGATGTCATCACCATGGCTTCCCTTATTCAGGCGGAGGCTGCAAACCAGTCCGATATGTACGTCATATCGTCAGTTCTGCATAACCGTCTTGATACTATTCCGAACGACGGTATGAACGACCTCGGTGAGGGCGGTTTCAAATATCTGCAGCTCGACTCGACGGTATTCTACCCATACCGAAGCGAAACACAGATACCTGCCACCATGCGCAAAAATTTTGAAAGCAGGTACAACACCTATATAATTGAGGGACTTCCCGCAGGACCTATCTGCAGCCCCGGTCTTGAGGCTGTAATGGCAGCGGTCAACCCCGATAATACAAACTACTACTACTTCTGCCACAAGGCTGCTACTGATGACGAAGAAGCTGTTCCGTACTATGCAACGAACAACTATGAGCATATTGCAAATCTTGAGGAAGCCGGTCTGACCGACAACCGCGAGAATTACGAGGATGAGGAAAGCAGTCAGAACGAAGAATGGTATTGATCCTGAGATGAATAAAAAGCCGATGATTCTGGTTCATCGGCTTTTTTGTTATTCATGCTATTAATCGGTCATAAACGAAAAGCATATTCAAAAAGGGAGCCTGCACCCGCAAGCACCCTTTCAGTATTATTCTGTTATCACAGCCTATACCGTAGCTGTCAGACAAAAGCAGAAATATCAATAACCGCTGAATGAATCACGGCAATCGGAGCGCACAAGAGCAGTGCCGGAATCAAGCTTTTTAATCAGCTCAATTGAGCGGTCGTGCGCCTTGTCGGCAAGCTCAAAGAAGGTTTCGTTATGCATGTTACCGTCGGACGGAGAATACCAGCTGTTATGGGACAGGTTTGCACAGTCACGGTTATAGTCGATGTGGCAGCTGCGGAAAAATACAGATACCGAAGGCGGCAGACCGAGTATTTTTTCTGCCCGTCGCATAAGTGCCTTTTTCAGCGTAAGACGATCTCCGAGAAGCCATACGCAGCGTTTCCAGTCGTAAAAGGCACGGATTATTTCGTCACGGTCGGGCTTTGAATAAATGCCGGAGGCTTCTATATAAGCGCAAAGCGGATCAGCGCAGGATTCTACAATATCGTCAGACAGCGGAAAGGCATTTGTCATACGGAAAAAGCGTATCGGGATATGCCTTTCCCTCATAAGGTAAACGCTGTCAAGCTCAGCTTCCAGAAGATTATGGTATATAGACGAAAGCTGCAGTCCGTCGCTGACCTTCGGGTGTATCCTGGAGAAAACGCCGATATCGGCCTTTCTGCCCATTGCCCAGGCGTCACTTCTGCCGACAATGTACGGGTGGGCGGCGCTGTCAAAGGCATAGTGCGTCGCAAATCCGTAAACATATGACTTGGCGACTGTATCACCGGAGATCCGTGCATATTCCGCCATAAGATTCAGCATGCCCGAAGCGCCGCTTGCGTGCATAATATGCGAAACCTTAGAAAGGCTTTTCCCCTTCTGCCAGGGCATGACCCTGTGCCCGAAGAAAATATCCGGACCGGACGCGCCCAGCATGAAAGCGGGATGGTTTTCAATATGTAAGTGCTCCGTCTTTTCGAGAGATTTCAGCACTCTTGCGGCGAGAAGATAATGTGAAATGACAGCAGGCATACTCAACACTCCGTATCTTATTCGATCTGCAGATTGGCGTAATTCGCCATGATTTTTTTCGTTCCTACATTGTCAAACGCTATTTCCAGCAGGGTATCGTTGCCCATGGGACGGGCGTCGATTATCATTCCTGGTCCGAAGGTGCGGTGAATCACACGCATGCCAACGGTATAGTTAATATCGGAGGCTTTTTTCTGGGGAATTCCTCCGATCTTATGTGAGCTAGCAAAGTCGTTGCGGCGTGCCTGCCGCTGCTGCTCGCGGGTGTTTATCATTACCTCGGGCAATGCTCTCTGCTTTTCTTCCACAAGCTCCTCCGGAAGCTCGGACAGAAAGCGTGACGGGCGGTTGTGGTTCGTCTTGCCGAACAATGTACGCGAGCGCGAGCATATCAGATACAGCCGCTTTTTTGCTCTTGTTATTCCGACATACGCAAGGCGCCTTTCCTCCTGCATCTGCTCCTCGGACATCAGCGCCTGATAGCTCGGGAAGGTATTGTCCTCCATACCGGGGATAATAACGTTATTGAATTCCAGACCCTTTGCGCAGTGCAGTGTCATAAGCACAACGAAGCTTTCGCCGTCGTCTGTATTGTAGCTGTCGATATCGGAAAGAAGTGCAACCTCCTCGAGGAAGCCCTGCAGTGTTGCATTATCGGGGTTTTCCTGCTCATAGCGCATAATGGAGGATTTAAGCTCGCGAATATTTTCAACTGCTTCGTCGCCGTGGTCACTTTCGCGGCGGATGAAATCTGTGTAATTGATTTTCTCTACAAGAGTTTCGTACATATCGGAAACAGAGGTTCCGCTGCTGAGCATTTCCGCCATATCTTCTATCAGTCCGCAGAAGGCATACAGCTTATCGCGGCTGCGGCAGAGTGCGTCAAATTCGTCCGCGTGCTTCATGGTTTCAAACATGCTCTGCCCGAGGGTACCGGATATCTCTGCTATCCTGTTTACAGTGCTGTCACCTATTGCGCGCTTCGGGATATTAACGATACGGCGCAGACGAACGTCGTCGGAATTATTGCTTATAAGGCTGAGATATGCTATCATATCGCGGATTTCGCGGCGCTCGTAAAAGCGGTGACCGCCGATAATGCGATACGGCACTGCCGCACGCACCAGCGCGCGCTCTATCGGCTGCGACTGGGAATTCATACGGTACAGCACAGCAAAATCCGAATAGCTGCCGCCGGCGGCAATACTTTCCTGAATGGTATTTACAATGAATCCTGATTCGTCATGCTCATCCGCTGCATTATAGCGGACAAGCTTTGCACCTGTATCGTTAGCCGTCCAGAGGGTTTTGTCCTTTCTGGCGGTATTGTTTTTAATCACGGTATTTGCGGCGCTGAGTATGGTCTGTGTGGAGCGGTAATTCTGCTCGAGCTTGATTACCACTGCATTATCAAAGTCGTTCTCAAATTCAAGAATATTGCGGATAGTAGCGCCGCGGAAACGGTAGATACTCTGGTCGTCGTCACCGACAACGCAGATATTCCTGCGCTCTCCGGAAAGCAGTCTCACAAGCTCATACTGCATATGGTTTGTATCCTGATACTCATCCACCATGACATATTCAAACTGTCGTGTATATTTTTCGCGCACCTCGGCAAAATTGCGCAGGAGGACGACAGTATTGAAAATCATATCGTCAAAATCCATTGCATCCGCACGGAAAAGGCGCTGCTGGTATTCTTTATATATGCGAGAAATCAGCGTGAGCCTTCCGTCGCCGTCGGCAAAATCAGCAAAATCCTCCGGGGTCATCATATTGTCCTTGGCGTTTGATATTTCAGCAAGGACTGATCTCGGCGGGAAGAGCTTTTCGTCAAGGTTTAACTGCTTTGTTATCTCCTTTACTATTCGTTTCTGGTCGTCGCCGTCGTACACGGTGAAGTGCGAGCTGTAGCCGAGCAGACTGGCATAGGAGCGAAGTATTCTTCCGCATGCCGAGTGGAAGGTACAAGCCCAGATATCAAGGCCCTGTTCACCGACCCTGGCACATATTCTGTCCTTAAGCTCGGAAGCCGCCTTATTTGTAAAGGTTATCGCCAATATTCTCCACGGTGCCGGAGCAGACACGGAAAGTCTTGCCGCAAGACCATCCGGAAGCGGTTTGTTTTCGTCAGCACACATACGCACGGTTTCTATTTCCTGAGCGGAATATTCGCCGTACACCGCGTCGGTTTCGTATGCGCGTCCCCACCGCAGTAAATTTGCAATACGGTTGACAAGCACAGTGGTTTTTCCGCTGCCTGCGCCCGCAAGGATAAGCAGAGGTCCCGTAACGGTACACACCGCGCGGCGCTGCATATTGTTAAGCGAGCAGAATTCATTTTCTATTATCTGCCTGCGCCATGCTGAAAGCTCATTTCTAATATCTTCAGTCAAAATTTATTTCCCCTTGTTTTCTTTTTGCCCACCGGGCTCCTTCTTCTATTTTACTACAAACCAATAATAATATCAAACAATTTTTCCGCGCCGGCGAGCCGCCGGTGCCGATTCGCGACAATCGCTGCGCTTACGCTTCGCTCTGATTGCGTACTGCTGTTTGGCTGATCGCGGTCTTAGTTTTGCTGCATAACTATTTTATCTATAGAGAAACCTATACTCCCGATTCGCGGCGGAGTGCCTCCGCTGTCAATTCGCGACAATCGCTCAGCTCCGCTTCGCTCTGATTGCGTACCGCTATTTGGAAGGGCCGCGTCCAAAGTTAATAGCGGTTCTGTTTTTCAAAAAATAGTTTCCACGTCCAAAGCCTGCAGCGTGACGCTGCACCCGATTCGCACTGGCGGCTCGCCGGCACTCCGCTCGTTTTTATTTGTGCTCATGTGGCTCAGATAGATCCGGTTATTGTGAACAAATAAAAAATAATTACATTTGTACTTGTAATTGAGCTTTTAATAGTATATAATTGGATATAGTGATTAAAAAATTACGTATTCGTAGAATAAAATTATATATAAATACAGAGGAGGAACATCAACCCATGAAACAGTACAGCGCAAAAAACATTCTCAACGTTGCAATTGCCGGCCACAGCGGCTCGGGCAAAACGTCTCTGGCAGAGGCTATGATCTGGCTTTGTGGCGGCTCTGACAGGCTCGGTAAGGTAAGCGACGGCAATACCGTATGCGATTTTGACGCAGAAGAGATCAAGCGTAAGACTTCGGTTCAGGCTTGTATCGCTCCTGTAGAATGGAAGAGCAAGAAGATCAATCTGATCGACGCTCCCGGCCTTTTCGATTTTGAAGGCGGTCTTTATGAAGCTGCAAGAGCTGCTGATTCAGTGCTTATCACGGTTTCCGGCAAGGGCGGAGTTGCAGTCGGAACAGAAAAGGCTGTTAAGGCTGCAGATAAAAGGGGACTGACGAAGATATTCTTCGTAAACGGTCTGTGCGACGAAAGCGCACGCTTCTACCGTGTATTCGAAAGCCTGAAATCCTCCTTTGGTCCTTCAGTGTGTCCGGTTGTAGTTCCGTACATTGTTGACGGTCAGGCTGACTGCTACGTAAACCTGCTTGAATACAAGGCATACAAATACATCGACGGCAAGGCTACCGTTGTTCCGCTTCCCGACATGGGCGACAGACTTGAGGGTCTGCGTACAGCTATCTGCGAGGCTGTTGCGGAAACAAGCGACGAAATGTTCGAAAAATACTTCTCCGGCGAGGAATTTACTCCCGAAGAAATCATTGTCGGCGTAAGTCAGGGCGTAAAGAGCGGCAGTATCAGCCCCGTATTCTGCGGTGATGCTCTGCTGACCTATGGCGTTGAGCAGCTTCTCAACGGCCTTAGCTGGCTTGCTCCCTGCGCTGCAGACAAGGCAGCTGAGGTGGGCGCTGACATTAACGGCGATCCCGTAGAGCTGAGCGTAAACGAAGACGGCGCCGCTGCTGCAGTTGTTTTCAAGACCGTTGCTGACCCGTTTGTCGGTAAGCTTTCATATTTCAAGGTCGTTTCCGGCAAGGTTGGCCCCGATACAGCGCTTATTAATATGCGCACGGGCAATGCCGAGAAGCTTTCCAAGGTAATGATCGCAAAGGGCAAAAAGCTTGAGGACGCTCCCTATATAGGTGCAGGCGACATCGGCTGCGCAGCTAAGCTTACAGGCGTCAGCACAGGCGATACACTGTGCTCACCGCTTCGCAAGGTTACACTTGACGGCGTTGACTATCCGGAGCCCTCACTTTCAATGGCTGTTGCTCCGAAGAATAAGGGCGAGGAGGACAAGGTCGCACAGGGCATACAGAAGCTCAGCGAAGAAGATCCGACAATCAGCTTTGAAAGCAATGTTGAAACTCATCAGATGATCGTATCAGGTCTTGGCGAGCAGCACCTCGACGTTGTTGTGTCCAAGCTTAAATCAAAATACGGCGTTGACGTTGTTCTGTCCAAGCCGAAGGTAGCATACAGAGAGACCATCCGCAAATCCGTCAAGGTTCAGGGACGCTACAAGAAGCAGACCGGCGGTCATGGTCAGTTCGGTGATGTATGGATCGAATTCTCACCCTGCGACAGCGATTCAATGGTATTTGAAGAGAGAGTTGTCGGCGGTGCAGTTCCGAAGGGCTTCTTCCCGGCTGTTGAAAAGGGTCTGAGAGAGAGCATTGTAAAGGGCCCGCTCGCAGGATATCCGGTTGTAGGACTTAAGGCTGTTCTGTACGATGGTTCGTACCATCCTGTAGATTCCTCCGAAATGTCCTTCAAGACTGCGGCATCCCTTGCGTATAAGGACGGCATGCCGAAGGCAGGTCCCGTACTGCTCGAGCCGGTCGGAACTCTGAAGGCGGTTGTTCCCGGCGACAACATGGGCGACATAATGGGCGAGATCACAAAGCGCCGCGGCAGGGTTATGGGAATGAATCAGGCTGAGGACAACATGCAGGAGATTGAAGCCGAGGTTCCGCAGGCAGAGATGAGTGATTTCTCCACCTTCATCCGCCAGTGCACCCAGGGCAGAGGATATTTCTCCTTCAAGTTCGAGCGCTACGAGGAAGCACCCCAGATGATAGCTCAGAAGGTTATTGCTGAGGCAGCAGAATAAAATATCAGCGCCGCCTGCGGCGGCAAACTGAAAACTGAAGACTGAAAACTTAAAACTGAATAATTAATAATTTGTCCGCTCGGGAGCAATTCCGGGCGGAAGTTTTTTTAGTGTGGAATTTGGAGTGTGGAGTGTGGAGTTGTCGACAATCGAGCGGAGGGTTCGTGAAAATTCATAAAATATGATGATTTTATTGGCAATTTGAACAAAATATTTCATGATTGATAATAAGTATTTACACTATAGTGATGAAGTGATATAATTAAGGTGTGTTTAGCTGATTTTCAGCACAAAAATAATAATACGGAGGCAATGAGAATGAACGGAAGTATAAAAAAGACCGCAAGCAAGGCTCTTGCTATTGGTCTTTCCGGTGCGATGCTCTGCAGTACAGCGGCTTTTGCACAGTCGCTGGGGTTCGTAGGTGAGCAGATGGGCAGTCTGACGGTCAGTGCGGCAGGGACGGAGACACCGGCGAGCAGCTTTACATATCAAAAAAATGAGTACGGTGAAATATCAATCACAGGATTTATCGGGAGCGAAACAAAGGTTATTATTCCTTCTGAGATTGACGGGTGTCCGGTCACTAACATTACATATGGCGCCTTTTCTGAACGTGCAGGTGTTATAAGCGTTGTTATTCCGGACGGCGTTACGAGCATCGGAGGTTCTGTGTTCAGAGACTGCACAAGCCTTGAAAGTGTTGTTATACCGGACAGTGTTACAAGCATCGAAGATTATGCGTTCTATGGTTGCACAGGACTTACAAGCATAACTATCCCGGACAGTGTTAAAAGCATAGGATGGGGTGCGTTCAACGGTTGCACAGGACTAACAAGCGTAACTATCCCGGACAGCGTTGCAATCATAGGAGAAAGTGCGTTTGAGGACTGCACAGGACTAACAAGCGTAACTATCCCGGACAACGTTACAAGCATCGAAGGTTATGCGTTCTATGGTTGCACAGGACTTACAAGCATTACTATCGGAAACAGTGTGACAGGCATTTATCGTTCTGCGTTCGAGAACTGCACAGGACTTACAAGCATAACTATC
>ONAX01000059.1 GCA_900315875.1 uncultured Eubacteriales bacterium
AAAGAAATTTCCGACAGAAAGGCTACTCCCGTTGACATCAGCGAGGGTGCTATGCGCGCCATTATCGGTGTTTCGAAAAAGGTTATTGTCGCAAATAACCTCTATGCAATAGTTGATCAGTTCTTCGGCAGCAATATAAGCGGACTGTCTGTAATGGGTACATGGTACACTGTGATCCTGTACTCGCTGTATGTTTATTTCGACTTTTCCGGTTATTCCGATATTGCGATCGGTCTCGGACGCATGTTCGGTTTCCATTTCAACGAAAACTTCAACTATCCCTTTATCTGCAAGACCATCAGTGAATTCTGGCAGAGATGGCACATCTCTCTCAGCTCCTTCTTCCGCGATTATCTTTTCTATGCACCGATTTTCGGCAGACCGAGAAAGTATCTCAACCTCTTCCTTGTATGGTTCTGCACAGGCATGTGGCACGGTGCGTCGTGGAACTTCATCATCTGGGGTCTGTATTTCGGAACGTTCATTTTCATCGAAACGCTTATCGGCAAGAAGCGCATGAAGAAATGGAATATAGTCCTGACGCATATTTACAGTAAAATTATCATTGTTATAGGTTTCGGTATTTTCTACTTTACCGATTTTTCGCAGCTCGGACAGTTCTTCCTCAATATCACCGGCATAAGCATGCTGACAAACGGCGCTCCGTTTGTAGATATCCTGACATGGAACTCCCTGCTTAATAACATCTGGCTCATAATCTTTGCAATTGCAGTATCTATGCCGATAGTCCCGAAGATAAAGCATTTCTTCTTCGAGTGGGGCAACAACAAGGTCTACGCTGTCGGAAAAATCGGCGCGACCGTGGTCTGCTGTGCACTGCTTGTGATTTCGAGCATACTTCTTGTTGACAATACGAACAATCCGTTCCTGTATTTCAGATTCTGAGTCTGTGAGGAGAGAATATGGAAGAAAATGAAAAGAAACGGCAGCCTGCAGGGCGGCCTAAGAAAAGGGATTTCAACCACATGAAGCGCAAGAACGTGGAGCATGGCTTTGCTATTATTTCGCTTATGATAATGGTTCCGGTTTTTGTGCTGATATCACTGTTTCTGCTGGTATTTCCGCGCTCGACCGTATCCTACATAGAAAAAAGAAACCTTGCGACTTTCCCGGAATTTTCCTTCGAAGCTTATTTTTCCGGAAAATATACGAGTGATATAGCCACTTTTTACGACGATACTGTTCCCTTCCGTGACGATTTCAAAACTGCAGGCTATAATTTCAAAAACATCTTTGGTCTGCATACCGAGGAAGAAGTAACGGTAGTCGGCAAGCCTATGGCTGTTGTAAATAAGGACAAGGACGAAACTTCCAAGCCCGACAATACAGCAAGCAAGCCTGCAGAAAATTCAGGCAGCGAAAAGACGGAATCGTCTCAGAGCAGTAGCACCGGAGAATCCTCCGCTGCAGAGCCTGATAAGTTCGACGGAGAATATACCGTTGAAAACGGCATTATCGTCGTTAAGGAAAATGGTCATTACCGTGCACTTGAGCTGTTCGGCGGCGGAAGCGGCAATTCCTATGTTGAGGCACTCAACAATATCAATAAGGACCTCGGCGGAAAGGTCAAGGTCTACTCAATGATAGCTCCGCTTGCGAGTGAGTACTATACGCCTACAAGCTATTCGGAATATACCGCAAGTCAGAAGGAATGCTTCGACAGCATTGCCTCAAGACTTGACAGGGGTATTACATCAGTTGATATCGACACGGTTCTCGGTCAGCATGTAAATGAAGATATCTACCTGCGTACCGACCACCACTGGACGCCGCTCGGCGCTTATTATGCAGCACAGGCATTTGCATCTGCTGCGGGTGTGGATTTCAAGGATCTGTCGACATTCACAAAGGAAGAGATTCCGGACTTTATAGGAACAATGTACGCATTCACGGGAGACGCTAATATCAGCAACGACCCGGAGGTGTTCACCTACTACAAGCCGGATAACGTTGACAAGACCCGTGCATATTACTATGATACATCATTCAATTATACGGGCGACGGTAATTTCTTCAACGGTGTAGGTGACCCGAGCAGCGCATATCTTGTATTCATGGGCGGCGACGAACAGATCGTAAAGGTTAAGACAAACGTCAAAAACGGCAAGCGCCTTATGATAGTGAAGGACAGCTACGGAAACGCTATTCCCGGCTACCTGTTCAATTCATACGAGGAAATATATGTTGCCGATATGAGATATTTCAACCCGAATCTGGTTGACTTTGTCCAGCAGAATAATGTGACAGACCTGCTGTTCACGATGGTTGTATATTCGGCTGTCGGAGGAAATGCCGATAATCTTGAAAACCTCAGAACACAGAACAAGGGTCAGCCGATAGTTGATGCTGCTCTGAAGGATGATTGATTCTTAAAAAATGGACGCCCTTATACCGGGGCGTCCCATCTTTAAAGCCACTATATTGATTGAAGCATATTACCCATAATCTTAAACAGGAGAGATAATATGAAAGAGCTTGAATATCCGTTTGATGCCGAATATGTCATGAAAAAGCGCAAGTCCCTCAAAAAGGCTCTGCTGGCAGACGGCAGCACCAGACTTAAAAAGAAGATAGCCGTGCTTGGCGGCTCAACAACGAACGATATTGTTGTATATCTTGAGCTTTTTCTTCTGAATAACGGCATTGAGGCAGAGTTTTATCAGTCTGAATATGCTCAGTACTGGCAGGACGCTATGTTTCCGCCGCAGGAGCTTGTGGATTTTCACCCGGATATTGTTTTTATCCACACCACAAGCCGCAATATAACCGCATTTCCTACCACTGCGGATACAAAAGAGCAGACGGACGGGCTGCTTTCTGCCGAGCTAGCAAAATTCACGCAGATGTGGAACAGCATAAGGGAAACTCATCACTGCCCGATAATCCAGAATAATTTTGAGCTGCCGTTTTACCGCCTGATGGGCAACCGCGACTGCAGCGATTACCGCGGAAGGACGAATTTTGTTTCAAGACTCAATGACGCTTTCTATGAGTATTCGCAGAATAACGAGGGATTCTATATAAACGATATCAATTTCATGGCTGCATCATTCGGTCTTCGCCGCTGGAGTGATCCCTCTTACTGGAATATGTACAAATACGCAATGTGCCCGGATGCAATACCGGAGTTTTCTTTAAACCTTGCCAATATTATCAAGTCACTGTTCGGTAAGAACAAGAAGGCGCTTGCGCTTGACCTGGATAATACGCTGTGGGGCGGTGTTGTCGGAGATGACGGTGTAGACGGTATTCAGATCGGTCAGGAAACCGGTGTTTCCCAGAGTTATTTTGAATTCCAGAGCTACGTAAAATCTCTGAAATCGCTCGGTATCCTGCTTACAGTATGCTCAAAAAATGACCACGAAAACGCAATTGCCGGACTGAACCACCCGGAGGGTGCACTGAGACCGGACGATTTTATCATAATCAAGGCAAACTGGGAAAATAAGGACAGGAATATCATCGAAACAGCTGCAGAACTGAATATTCTTCCGGATTCCATTGTATTTGCCGACGATAATCCTGCCGAAAGAGAAATAGTACGTGCTCAGGTATCCGGCTGTGCCGTTCCGGAGATGGACAGTGTGGAAAACTACATCATTAATCTTGACCGCGGAGGATATTTCGAGGTTACGAATTTCAGCGCAGACGATCTTAAACGAAACGAAATGTATAAGGCAAATGCAGAGCGTGCAGCTCAGCAGGCAGCCTTCGGAGATTATACCGAATATCTGAAAAGTCTTGAAATGACAGCAGTAATAGATGATTTCCTTCCGATATATCTGCAGCGTATCACACAGCTTACCAACAAGAGCAACCAGTTCAATGTTACCACAAAGAGGTACACTCCCACAGAAATGGAGGAAACCTTTGCAAGCAGCGATTATATCCGTCTGTACGGCAAGCTTGTAGATAAATTCGGTGATAACGGCGTTGTTTCCGTTGTAATCGGACATAAAAACGGCGAAGTGCTGGACATGGATCTGTGGATAATGAGCTGCCGCGTTCTCAAGCGCGACATGGAGCTTGCTATGCTCGACAGACTTGTGGAAAGAAGCCTTGAAGCAGGTATTAAAACAATCAGGGGATACTACTATCCCACAGCGAAAAACAAGATGGTTCGCGAGCTGTACGGAAGCTTCGGCTTTACTAAGATCAGCGAAGACGAGCAGGGCAATTCCGTTTGGGAGCTTTCTCTCGACGGATACGAAACCAAAAATCATGTAATCGAGGTCGGAGATAATTCTTCGATCAAATAATAAACAAAAGGAGAATGTAAAATGGACAATAAGGTTGTATACAGCAGACTGAATAAGGTGTTCCGCGATGTTTTCGATGATGACAGCATCTCCGTAACTCCCAAGACCACAGCAAACGATATCGAGGACTGGGACAGCCTCGAACATATCACACTTATCAATGCTGTTGAGCGCGAATTCGGCATGAAATTCAAGATGGGCGAGATTTCATCTATGAAAAATGTCGGCGAAATGGCAGCAATTGTTGCTGAGAGAGCAAAAAAGTAATAATGATGGGGCAGTTCATCTGAACTGCCCCTTTGCTTTTTATTATTTAAGATGCCGGGTGTATTTTCTGCCCGACATCTTTTTGATTTTTATAGAGTTACGATAAACTTCGCCCACTTACCGTATTCGCTCTGAGCGGTTATGCTGCCTCCGTGTGCTTCTGCACCGGAACGCGCAATGGCAAGTCCGAGCCCGTATCCGCCGCTTTTGCTGTTGCGGGCTTCGTCCTCGCGATAAAAGCGTTCGAAAACCTTATTCAGCTTTTCGGGCAGTATTCCGCGGCCGGTATTGTATACTTCTATTGTTTTCGACTTGCCGTGAGTGTATAGCCGCACGTTTATTTCTCCGTTTTCGTCGGAGTATTTTTCTGCATTGTCTATCAGAATCGTAATTATGTGCTGAATGGTGCTTTTGTCGCCGTGGAAGCTTACGTTGGGCTGCACGTCTACATTGAATTTTTTGCCGTTTTCAAACATTCTGCTTTCAAACGGAAGAGCGGACTGCAGAACAAGGTCGCTCAGGCTGAAATCCTCCATAATCATTTTGTTTGAGCTCTTGTCATCCAGCCTTGCAAGGCACAACAGTTCATTTACAAGCTCGCTCATCCTTGTGCTTTCATCCTTGATATATCCGAGCCACTTATTTTCGCCGATTTCTCCCTCGAGAACATCCGTGTTTGCTTTGATGACCGCAAGCGGCGTTTTCAGCTCGTGACTTGCGTTGGAAATGAAAAGCTTCTGCTTGTCGAGTGTTTCCTTTACGGGTCTGACAAGCCAGAAGGCAAGACCAAGTGCCAGGATCAGCGACAGCACCTCTGCAATAATGCCCATTATCAGGGTTGTAAAAAACAGATTTCTGTTTTGGGTCTGCATCTGACTGATATCAAGGAAAACCACAATTTTCCCGTATGGCTTGTATTTTACGATGTAAGCATACCGTCCGAGTGTGCCTTTCTCGTTTCCTGTTGACAGCGCCTGATTTACATAGTCAATGATTTCGTCCGCCTGTACGACAATATCTCTGTTAAAGGTCAGCGTCAGGATCTGGTTATTGGCGTTGAGCATAACCGAGAAGAAATCCATGTAGCTGTTTTCTTCGTTTTTGAACGGACTGATATCGTCAAATGCGGACAGGGTATTGCTGTTTGCGAGCTTTTCAAGACGATCCTCAATAATCTGCTTGTTCTGCAGCTGGGATATTACATTCAGGGACAGCATGAGAGATGATGTCATTATGGTAAGCAGAAGCATAATTATGACAACAATTTTCAGCCGGAGTTTTCTTATCATCCTGCTCCACCTTCCAGACAGTAACCGATACCCCTGCGCGTTTTGATTGTAACACCGGAATGAAGTGTCGTGAGCTTTTTGCGCAGGAAGGATATATATACTTCAACATTGTTGTATTCGCTGTCATCGTCGTAACCCCAGATGGTTTTTACGAACATTTCCTTTGTGACCAGCTTTCCGGCATTGGATATAAGCAGCTCAAGCATTTGTATTTCCTTTCTCCCAAGGATAACAGAATCCCTGCCGCAGATAAGCTCGCCCTTTTTCATATCGAGAATAATATCTCCGTAACGCGGACTTGCGTCTGCAGAGCTGCCTTTTCTGCGCGTCAGCGCCCTTATTCTTGCCAGAAGCTCTCCGGTTTCAAACGGCTTTGTCAGGTAATCGTCCGCGCCGCAGTCAAGCCCGCTGATTTTATCGTCAAGCTCACTTTTTGCAGTCAGCAGAAGAACAGGCGTTTCAATTTCCTTTACTCTGAGAAAGGTCAGAACATCCAGACCGTTCATTTTCGGCATCATGATGTCAAGCAGTATGCAGTCATAGCTTGAAGCCAGGGCTTTTTTAAGGCCTTCTTCGCCGTCATTTGCTATATCAACGCCGTAACCTTCCTTGCGCAGTATTGCGCCGACGGCCTCAGCAAGTCCTATTTCATCTTCAACAATAAGAATTTTCATATAAATACCTCATTATAATCATAATACACTTTATTCTTCACTAACGTCCGGTATGTATTGACACGCTTAAAAGTACATTATAATTATAAAATCAGCCATTTTTATTGTCAATACAAAATATGTAAACTTTAGCTGAAAATAATTCAATATTTAGTATTTTCTATTGCAATTCGCAGATAATTCAGCTATACTGTAATTATCAGGGGGAGTGTTTGTGCAGTGTTTGCACGCATAAGCCCGACTTATCAAAACAAAAAGGAGGACAGGCAAATGCGCACGGACAAGATTAATTATTATCTTGACATAGCGGAAACCGTTCTTGAAAGAGGTACGTGCCTGCGCAGGAATTTCGGTGCAATTATCGTAAAAAATGACCAGATTATTTCGACGGGTTATGTCGGCGCCCCGAGGGGCAGAAAAAACTGTGTTGATCTCGGAGTTTGCGTCAGGGAAAATCTGAAGGTGCCGCGCGGAGAAAGGTATGAGCTTTGTCGTTCGGTACATGCTGAGCAGAATGCGATAATTCATGCGGCAAGGGAGGATATGCTCGGTGCAGTGCTGTACCTTGTCGGCAAGGATGCAAAAACCGGGGAATATGTGCAGAATGCAAATGCCTGCTCCCTTTGCAAGAGAATGATAATAAATGCCGGTATCAGCCATGTTATTATACGTGACAGCAAGGATTCCTACCGCGCTATAGACGTTGAGGAATGGATAGTGAACGATGAATCCATTTCCGGAGTAATGGGCTACTGACGGAGGAAATATGGCAAAGGAAAGACTTGATAAGATACTTTCCGCTCAGGGAGTTGCGAGCAGAAGCGAAGTCAAAACGATGATACGCCGCGGTCTTGTAACTGTTGACGGAGAGGTCGTCAGGGCGCCGGAGGATAAATTTGATCCGGAGCTTGTCAGCATAGCTGTAGAAGGCCGGCAAATCGGCTTCAAGCGTCATTTGTATATTATGATGAATAAACCCGAGGGCGTCATCTGTGCGACCTCAGACGGGCGCATACGCACCGTGGTGGATCTTCTTCCGGAACACCTGCAGCGGCGGGGCCTTTTTCCTGCAGGCAGGCTTGACAGGGACACAACAGGCTTTGTTCTGATAACGGATGACGGAGAGCTTGCGCACCGTATGCTGGCGCCGAAAAGCCATGTATACAAGCTGTATGAGGTCGGATGCGACAGGACGCTTTGCGACGATGATGTAAAAAGCTTTGCTGAGGGTATTGTGCACGGAGATGAACATTTTCAGCCGGCAAAGATGAAGCTTACCGGTGACAATACTGCTTTGGTGGAAATATGCGAAGGAAAGTTCCATCAGATCAAAAAAATGTTCACGAGTGTGGGTGCAGTAGTGACCTCGCTCAGGCGCATTCGTATCGGAGAAGTTAGTCTTGATGCCGCACTCGCACCTGGTGAATGCAGGGAGCTTAGCAGCGAAGAGGTTCAGCTGCTACTCAGCAGAAAGTCCGGCTTTTGAACAAATAGTCATGTACATTTTATACAAAAAAGGTTTTTTTAATTTGTGTTATGTTAATTATATCTAAAGACAGACGCAATATTTTAGTAAAAAAAAGTATTTCATTTTCGAGAAAAATCTGTTATAGTAAATATGTTAAATTTTGTATTTACAAATACGCTACGGAAATTGTCCACGCGGTGTCGTCCTGAGCGAAGCGGACGGGTACATGAGGGCTTTTTCTTAATTTGGCGAACTCAGGAGGATAACTATGGCAAGTGTATCACTTAAGAACGTTTACAAGATCTATGACGGCAACGTTGTAGCAGTAAGTGACTTCAACCTTGAAATCGAGGATAAGGAATTCATTATCTTCGTTGGTCCGTCAGGTTGCGGTAAGTCAACCACTCTTCGTATGATCGCTGGTCTCGAAGATATTTCAAAGGGCGAACTTTATATCGGCGATGTTCTGGCAAACGACATCTCCCCGAAGGACAGAGATATCGCAATGGTGTTCCAGAACTACGCTCTTTATCCGCATATGACGGTTTATGATAACATGGCATTCGGTCTCAAGCTCAGAAAGACTCCGCCGGATGAGATCAGAAGACGTGTTGAGGAAGCTGCAAGATCACTCGATATAGCTCACCTTCTTGAGCGTAAGCCGAAGGCTCTCTCCGGTGGTCAGAGACAGCGTGTTGCTCTCGGACGTGCTATCGTACGTGACCCGAAGGTATTCCTTCTCGACGAGCCGCTTTCAAACCTCGATGCAAAGCTCAGAACTGCCATGAGAACTGAGATCTCCAAGCTCCATAAGAGACTTGGTACAACATTTATCTACGTAACGCACGACCAGACAGAGGCTATGACGATGGCTGACCGTATCGTTGTTATGAAGGATGGCTTTATCCAGCAGGTTGATACTCCTCAGAACCTTTATGAGAGACCCTGTAACCAGTTCGTTGCAGGATTCATGGGTACACCTCAGATGAACTTCATCGATTCAACAATCGTTCGCAGCGGCGACGATTACGGCATCCAGTTCGGTCATTACACAATTCCGCTGCCTGAGTCAAAGAATAAGAAGAACATTCTTTCTCACTTCGTTGGAAAGGAAGTTGTTCTTGGTATCCGTCCTGAGGATATCCACGATGAGCCTGAATTCCTCGAGAGATCTGAGGACAGCATCATTGAAGCTAACGTTGATATCACCGAGCTTATGGGTAACGAAATTTATCTGTACCTCAACGTTGAAGGCACAAACTGCGTTGCTCGTGTTAGCCCGTCGTCCATAGCAGAAGCAGGCGAGGACATTGAAGTTGCTCTCGATGTTGAGAAGATTCACATCTTCGATAAGGAAACAGAGAGAACCATTACAAACTGAGTTTTTCGTCTTTCATTTAAACAACCTCCGAAACGGACTGTGGAAAACCACAGTCCGTTTCACTTGTTCTGTAAAACTTTAAAAAATTTGTTCAAACCGCAGACCTTTTTGTCGCTCTCCTGCGTTTATAGAAGTGAAGGTCGAAATTTCACCGAAAAAAAGACGGCATAAGCCGCCGGGAGGTTCAGATGACAGAAATTGAATTGATCAAGGGACTGAAACAGCATAATGAGTCTGCAATAGAGGAAATAATGGATAAGTATTCACCCTATGTAACAACTGTTATCAGCAATGTTTCGAGAGGAAGTCTTTCAACGGCTGATATAGAGGAAGCGGCAGCAGATGTATTCTTCGCTCTGTGGAATAATGCAGAAAACATCCGCGAGGGTTATCTGTGCGGATATCTTGCAGCTATAGCAAAAAGCAAGGCACATGACAAACTGAGAAAAACAGTGCAGCATGGTAAACTTCTGGATCTGGAGGATGTTGTCCTGGCTGATGAATATTCAATTCAGGATAATCTGGATCAGCAGGTCATGCAAAAGGATATCAGGGATGCGCTGGATCTTTTCGGTGAGCCGGACAGAGAGATAATAATCCGTTACTACTACTATTATCAGACGTCTCCGGAAATTTCCGGACTGCTGGGACTGAATAACGAAACGGTTAAATCCAAAATCAAAAGGGCAAGAACAAAACTTAAAGCGTTTTTTACAGAAAGGGGTTATCATTATGAAAACAAATAATATGTTTGATAAAATGGACAGGGAGACAGAAATCAATCAGGATACCGTTAATAAGGAAACGGGAGCAAGTACAGAAAATATCAAGGCAGGATTTTATAAAAGAATTGAAAGTCAGAAGAACAGCAAAAAGCGTGAAAAAGTTCGTGCAGGAAAGGTTGTTGCAATTCTTGCAGCAGCTGTAGCGGCAACTCTCACGGTCAGTATTGTAGCTGTTGCTGCTCAGCCGACAATAAATGAAGCTTTCGCCGGCTATTTTGCAGGCGAATGTGATGAGGGCGTGTACAGTGGAAGCAATATTAAAACTTCGTCCGACAAAGTTAATGTGGAATTCCTGGGCGTAGCCGGAGATGATTCTTCAGCACTTACTCTTGTAAAGCTGACAAAGAAAGACGGCGAGGATTTCGTAAACGGTTATGATAACAATACCTATTTTGTATATAATTTCCGCACCGAAAATCAGGATGGTTTCTATGCAGGAAGAGAGAAGTATGCATCCGAATGGATATCAGGAGCTGATGTAAATAATTTTGTTACAGTAGATGAAGAGTTCAGCTTTTCGGACAATAAGACAATTGTACTCAGAATGCAGTATATGACAGGAAACGGATCACCTAAGGGAGTTACACTTGTAAATTCATGCAACACAGTTACAGTGGTAAATCCTGTGAGCACTGTTTATACCTTTACTGAAAAAGACGCGGACAAAAAAATAAACATTGCAAACAAGAATGTAACAGAGGATATTTCAGAAGAATTTATGAGCGAGCTTAACAGCAAATATGGTTCACAGCTTAAGGAAGGCCAGCAGTTCTGCCTGTCAAAGGACGGACGTGAGGTTGTAATAGCTGATGTTAAGGATATAGAGCTTGATTACGCTTTGTCTGCAAGACTTGACTACAAGAGCTCGGATATGGTAAGTTTAAGAAATACAGACGGAGAAAAATGCAACATAGCCGGCGCAGATTGGGATATCCAGAAGATAGACGCGCAATCCTTCTCAATGGAGCTTTCTGCAAGAAGTTGGGATGTATCGGCTCTCAATATTGAAGCAGCATCAGATAACAATAACGACCTGTATGATGTTTTTGATAATCTTGACATTACACTTGCGGATGGTAAACACATCAAAGCAACAAAGTCTAACCTGGGTGAAACCGGCGGTACCGGCACAGACGGAACCTGGTGCGAGGTAAATCTGAAGTATTTCTTCTATAACGAAAACGGTATTGTTATCATTGATCCATCAGAAATTAAAGAAATTAAGTGCTCTGGTGTGGTAATCGGAGAACAGAAGTAAGTGCATATGTCAGTTCGGGCGCCCGGCGAAAGCACGGGTGCCCGATATCCTTGAGTAACTGTTTTTCTCATTATTATACAATCCGTAAATTTCCGCAAAGCGAATATTACCGTTAGCGATAGAATAATAATACAATTTGTAAACTCAGAAAAAAGTTTGGAAAAAGGTGTTGACATTTAGGGTTATGTGTGGTATTATAACAAAGCTGTCCGGTTAGACAGCCCACAAAAAAAGCTTAGAAAAGCAAGCAATAATCGGAACTTCGGGACTTGAGTGTACCGCGGAGGAGCCGGGATCTGAATTAAAGAGTTGAAAACTTTTTAAAAAAAGATTTAAAAAAATGCTTGACAAAAGAGCTGAGATGTGGTAAGATAAATAAGTCGCCAAACGAAAGAAAACATTGTGAGACGACAAAGGACCTTGAAAATTAAACAACGCAAGAAAGACAATAAACCCGTAATTCTTTGAGAAGTTAAGTACTTCTTTAAATTACAAAGTGAGAAAACACTTAAAAATCACGCAAATGCGTTTTAGTAAATGAGCTAACAAACTCATAACTAAGATTTTAAGGCTTCGGCTTTAAGATACAATAGTTTTGAGAGTTTGATCCTGGCTCAGGACGAACGCTGGCGGCATGCCTAACACATGCAAGTCGAACGGAGCTTAAGAAGCTTGCTTTTTAAGCTTAGTGGCGGACGGGTGAGTAACGCGTGAGTAACCTGCCTCTTAGTGGGGAATAATGTACTGAAAAGGACACTAATACCGCATAATGTATTGAGATCGCATGGTTTTGATACCAAAGATTTATCGCTGAGAGATGGACTCGCGTCCGATTAGCCAGTTGGTGGGGTAACGGCCTACCAAAGCGACGATCGGTAGCCGGACTGAGAGGTTGAACGGCCACATTGGGACTGAGACACGGCCCAGACTCCTACGGGAGGCAGCAGTGGGGGATATTGCGCAATTGTAAACTCCTTTTGTCAGGGACGAAAATGACGGTACCTGACGAATAAGCTCCGGCTAACTACGTGCCAGCAGCCGCGGTAATACGTAGGGAGCGAGCGTTGTCCGGATTTACTGGGTGTAAAGGGTGCGTAGGCGGCTTTGCAAGTCAGCTGTGAAATCTATGGGCTCAACCCATAAATTGCAGTTGAAACTGTAGAGCTTGAGTGAAGTAGAGGTAGGCGGAATTCCCAGTGTAGCGGTGAAATGCGTAGAGATTGGGAGGAACACCAGTGGCGAAGGCGGCCTACTGGGCTTTAACTGACGCTGAGGCACGAAAGCGTGGGTAGCAAACAGGATTAGATACCCTGGTAGTCCACGCTGTAAACGATGATTACTAGGTGTGGGG
>ONAX01000094.1 GCA_900315875.1 uncultured Eubacteriales bacterium
TCTTTTTTGCTGCATATTGTCCGCTTTTAGAGAGCTTGTTGATAGATGATTGCTTTCTGTTAATGATGTACTTGATTTTCTTGCCGTTCTTGTTTTTCTCGCAAAATTCCTTGATGTTCTTCATGGCGATCAAGTTCGGCTTCGTTTTTCCGCTTTCCCAACGATTGACCGTGGAAAACGAAACATTGACCTCTTTTGCAAATGCGCCTTGAGAAAGGAAAGTGCGCTGACGTGTTCTTTTTAATTCTTCTGCAAAAGTCATGATTGCATCTCCTTTGCAAGTGTTCATCAAAAATATAGCATAATTATATCACAGAATTGTGAAAAAATCTACTGCTTTCGGCAAAAAAGTCGGAGGCAGTTATTGTTTTGCCGTTTTTATGGACCAGAACGGCCATTTTGTCCAGTGGATAATGAGAGCCGGAAACCGTTTCAAGCAAAAATGCTGAAACCCCAGTTGCCATAAGGCTTTAAGGCAATAAGGTGCAGGTCGTGAATGTCATTTCATTAAATACTCTTAGGATCATAAAAAACAGCATATAGAAAAAGTTACGGAAATGACCTACCGCGACCTGCACTTTTGAGTGAAAAACCTGGTGAATACAGCATTTTCATCGATTGTAAGTGAAACGATAGACCGGCAGCTTCATGTATCGTTTCGACCGGAACAGTTGGAAACGATGATGGAATAATGCTTTTCCAATACTCTGTGGAGGTCGTGGATGTCTTTTCATTAACTTTTCTATAGAGCCTAAAAAAACAACATATAAGAAAAGTTTCGGAAAGGAACCACACGACCTCCACAGATGAATGAAAAGCCTTATGCCACAAGAGTTTGCGGGCATTTTTGCTGAAACGATAAAAAAGTTTCATTTTCTTTCGTTCAAAAACGTCTGCTGTGTCCAGTAAGAGGTAGAAGCATGGAAGGCGGTGATGAAATGAGAGATAACTGTTCTCCCCGTGGGCCTTAGGGTGAAGTGTATGGCATCGAATTGGATAGTATATTTGCCGCATAACGCTTGCTATTCAGGCCGTTTAGAGTGATATATACAGTACCCAAACTTTGATACCAAGGAGGTTATTATGGCAAGAGAAGTCAAGCAAGTCATATTCACAAAACCGGTCACAACGGGCTTTTTCCCTTACCGCAGGAATACCAAATGCACCCACTGATTTGCGGAAAGTGCCGGTTTACAAGACTTTTCGGGGCAAAATGAAACGAACCGGTAATCGACACATTGTATCAATTACCGGTTCAGTTTTGGTTGCGGAGGCAGGATTTGAACCTACGACCTTCGGGTTATGAGCCCGACGAGCTACCTAGCTGCTCCACTCCGCGATATTTATTTTTTCGCCTTTCTCAAAGCGCTTAATCATTATATCATCCTATAGGCTGTTTGTCAATAGCTAATTTCTGTTTTTGTGATAATGAATAAATCAAATCAACCGACCGGAAATAAAACCGCTGTGTTATATAATATATGCAGCAGCAGCGGAAATATTCCGGCGGAATGATAATATTTTTACTTGGTGCTGTAACTTCTGTCAGACAAAAAAGCCTGCAATGAAAGCCGCTGCTGCTGCTGCCAGTGCAACAACAATAAGCGGGAATTTGAAATAAGCCAGTGCAAGTGCGGCTGCCGTACCGACAAGGGAGGTGGTTATGTTTCCGGTACTGTAGAAGATAGCAGGGATGGTCATTGCGCTGAGCACGGCATAGGGGACATAGTACAGAAAGCTGCGCACAAACTGAGACCTGATCTTCTTGCGGAAAAAGGCAAAGGGAATCATCCTGATGAGATAGGTTACCCCAGCCATGACCAGAATGTACAGAGCTATAGTCATTCCTGCTCCTCCTTTCTCGGGAAAATCAGTGCTGCCGCTGCCGAAATGACGAGCGCACAGATTATAACCGCAAAGCCGCCGGATATAAACGGCATAAGGTAGTATATAACACAGCTCAGTGCCGCAGCTGCCAGTATGACAAAAAGAATAGCCTTGTCTTTCCTTGACGGGGGAATGATTATTGCAATGAACATGCCGTACAGTACGATGCCCAGTGCAGACGATACCGCAGCCGGGAGAAGCTCTCCTGCTATGGCGCCGAGCAGTGTGCCGAGCGTCCAGCCGAAAGCTGAAACAAATATTACCCCGTACATGTATGCAGGCGTAAGAAGCTCTTCTCTTGTGGAGCAAAGCGCAAATATCTCATCCGTAATGCCGTAGGAAGCGAGGATCCGGTGAATGGGAGTGAATTTTTTGTCCAGCCGCTGAGAGAGTGACAGCGCCATCAGCGAATAACGGATATTGATTACAAGCTGTACAATAGCCATCTCAATGAGTGTGCCTCCGGCGGCTATTACGGCAACACCCTGCGCCTGGCCTGCGGAGGTGAGGTTAGTAAGTGAGATAATGAATGCCTCAAAAATAGAAAGTCCGGCTCCGACCGCCATTATCCCGAAGCCGAAGGATACGGACAGGTACCCTAGCCCGATTGGTATTCCGCTGACCATGCCGTTTAGAAAATCCGATCTTTTTTTCATATATTTCTTGAGCAGTCTGCTGCTCTTTTCCTTCTTTCCATATCCCAAAAGTAAAAGCAGTTACCATTTTACCACACATTCCCTGATCCGTCAAACCGGGTTTTACACCGACGATCCGCCGGCCTCGATAGACGGCTTTGTCGCCGCGCGTTGTCGCTTGTTACACTCGCTCTGAACCCGCACTCAAAGTTTTATCGCCGCGTTTCACATTTATCCCGGAATTATTTTACACTAGCTTTACAGTTTCACTGATTGCTGCAAAATTTATTCTGTCAGGAAAAGCTTTTTACACCTGATTAACTGCTGAAGGGGTATTAAAGGGGCTGTGAATGATTCCACAGCCCCCCGTTGAGTCATTATTTGAGTACATCCCAGAAGCCGTCCAGAGTTGCAAAATAGTCCTCCGGGGTTTCGGCACGTCTTATTTCCAGAACAGAACCGTCTTCTCTGAGCAGCAGCTCTGCGCTTTTCAGCTTGCCGTTGTAGTTGTAGCCCATTGCAAATCCGTGTGCGCCTGTGTCGTGAATGACCAGGATGTCGCCGCGGTCGATTTTCGGAAGGGGTCTGTCAATTGCGAATTTGTCGTTGTTTTCGCACAGCGAGCCGGTAACGTCGTAAACATGGTCACAAGGCTCGTTTTCCTTGCCGAGAACCGTAATGTGGTGATACGCACCGTACATTGCAGGACGCATAAGATTAACTGCACAAGCGTCAACGCCGATGTATTCCTTGTGGGTATGCTTTTCGTGAATAGCTGTTGTTACAAGGTGACCGTAGGGTGCAAGCATGAATCTGCCCAGCTCGGCATAAAGAGAAATGTCTCCGAGACCTGCCGGAACGAGCTTTTCTTCAAATACGCGGCGCACGCCTTCGCCGATTACCTTGATGTCATTGGGTTCCTTGTCAGGAGTGTAGGGCACGCCGACTCCGCCTGAAAGATTTATGAAGGAAAGTGAAATTCCTGTTTCCTGCTTGATCTCGACAGCGAGGTCAAAAAGAATTCCGGCAAGCGTGGGATAGTATTCATTTGAAACGGTGTTGCTTGCAAGGAATGCATGCAGACCGAAAACCTTTGCGCCCTTGTCGCGCAGGGTTTTGTAAGCCTCTATTATCTGCGGTTTTGTCATGCCGTATTTTGCATCACCGGGATTGTCCATAATTGTAGTGGAAATGGAGAACTTTCCGCCCGGATTATAGCGGCAGCTGATAACCTCTGGAATACCGCATGCAGCCTCAACTGCGTCAATGTGGGTAATATCGTCAAGATTAATGATGGCGCCGATCTTCTTTGCATAGCTGAATTCCTCAGCAGGCGTATCGTTGGAAGAAAACATTATCTTCGGGAAGGTGAAGCCGCAGCGTTCGGACATGATAAGCTCCGTCATGGAAGAGCAGTCAGTACCGCATCCCTCCTCCTGCAGAATTTTCAGAATGGAGGGGTTAGGCGTTGCCTTTACGGCAAAGTATTCGCAAAAGCCCTTGTTCCAAGAAAAAGCGTCATACAGTCTGCGCGCGTTTTCTCTTATTCCCTTTTCGTCATATATATGGAAGGGCGTGGGGTATTTTGCAATAATTTCA
>ONAX01000002.1 GCA_900315875.1 uncultured Eubacteriales bacterium
ATTTGTCCTCGACACCCCAGCGGATAGATAAATCTATATGGGAAGTTCTTCAAGCGCCTGACTGCTATCAGGCTCATAGGAATCTCACCTCTGCCGGGTACTCCGCCAGCTCCGTAGAGAAGTATCATTATCGCTTGTGTAGGTCGTCGCCATATTGGGAGCAATCCAATACTCGCAGACGGAATTAGCGCTCGCTCCTATATGGAGGTCGTGGCGTACCGCTGCGGTAGCTACGCATTTCTGCTTACACAAGTAACGTACTTGAAGAAATGATATTCAGTTGTCAAAGTTCAGTGAAAAGGTCTTTTTCGATTGCTCGGGAAATTACCCCTCCATAAATAAAGGAATGGGAGAGGATTAAATCCAACCTCTACGCAAAAATTTTTCAAAAACTTTTAGAACGCAAAAAAGCCGCCTGCTCCAATTAAGGAACAGACGGCTTCAATCGTCATTTTTCAGTTTTAATCTGTTTGCATAATTCCGGCTTTATTCAAATACCTGATATTGTCATAACAGCCCCTCAAATATATGGCTTCCTGTTGTTTATCGAAAAGCCTGTTGCGGAGTGTGAGGACTTCTAAAAGAGCCTTACAATCCGGTTCGGACAGCGCAGCAGCTTGCTCCAAGTCGAAAACAGCCTTTACTATCGGATAATCTTCGTACAGTTTAGCAATACGCTCCTCAATATCTTTGTACTCTGAATCCGTATCACGCAGTTTGTTGACAACGGAGCTTAAATACTCCTCAAAACTGTTACTACATCTGTCAATAAAGGTTTCCGCTTTTTCATACGCTTTCAATCAAATCACCTCAAAAACACAACTATATATATTATTATATGTATTATATTACCTTAATATTCTTTTTTCGAGCGCAGGACAGCTTGACGATTATTTCATCTATTACATCGGTATATCTCCCTTGTTCGATAAAGGAGTTTTTGAGATCTATCAGGGATTTCAGCACCTCCGAGCGTTCTTCATTCGTTAGGTATATATGGTATTTGGGCGTTCTCATAAAATCACTTCCTTCTGCCATTATTATATGTCAGAAGTTGTCGCAGCTCAATTTTGCGAACAAACTACCACCATACCGCACACCTAACTCTGTTAGCAGGATTTTTGAGGGATTTTTCCTGCTGTTAGCAAGAAAGCGATTTTTGTTAGCAAAAACGGCGATTTTGTGCTAACATCTGTTAGATTACCGCACACTTTTGTTAGCACGATATGGATAAGCGGAAGCCGTAAAAAGAGAAAAGCCGCTTTCGATGAAAATTCATCAAAAACGGCTTAAAATGGCGTCCTCGGCGGGATTCGAACCCACGGCCTTCCGCTTAGGAGGCGGACGCTCTATCCGGCTGAGCTACGAAGACGTGTATTAAATTTGAGATTATTCTACCACATTACCATACACTTTTCAACCGAAAGTGTGTGTTGCAACATTTTCTTAGGAGGCGAACGCTCTATCCTGCTGAGCTACGAAGACATATTACAGGCAGCCGGTTTTCTCATCGGCTGCCATATTATTCTACACTATTTATAGTGTAAAGTCAAGTATCAAATTGTCGCACAGAGCCTGCTGTCCGGAGCAGTGCCGGCAGGTGAATGACTGCGATCCCACAAACAATTATGTGTCGAATTCTCCGTATTCACAGCCGACTGAGCTTACATTCAGAACATCGATCAGCTTATTGCCGAAGAAGTCCTTTTTATAAAGCAGTATACGACCCTTACCGTTTCCGCCGTTGAACAGTTTGTTGTGGCGCTTGGTTCCGTCCGGAGCTTCGTAATTCACCAGCAGCATGTCCTCTTTCCTGCAGCGGATATCGGTAATCATCTCATACCAGAGGTTTCCCTGCCTTACGTGCCAGATTATTTCTTCATCGGTTTCGTGACAGTTGAATGCAGTCGTGGTAAAGGTCCAGAATTTGGAGAAATTGAACTCCATCTCGCGGCCCTCATAGTACATCGCGGAAAGCAGCTTCCTCTGCAGCGGAACACCGAACACCCTCGGACAGCCGCCGCCGATATCGAAAACCGTATCCTCAAGATAGCGGTTCTGCTTTATGCTGAATATCCTGCATGATGAAAGCCATACCCACGGGGATGTAAAATTGCTTCCCCAGTTTTTGTCCGCATAGCCGAAGCTGCGCTCCGGGATAACGTCGTAATACTCACCATTATACTGAACAGTGCCGCTGTAACGGCTCTTGATTCCGGAAGCGTGCCAGTACATTTCAAATGCCTCAAGCTCTCTGAAAAGCTCGCTGGTACCGTAACCGACGTTGTATGGAACGACCTTTTCTATCGAAAGCTCCCAGCTCATACTGCCGCCGTCACACATATATTCAGGATGATCCTTTGCCTGTTCGTCGCTCACATTGACAGAGCCCTCTATCCTGTCGTCACGCAGCAGACAGTCGCCGGCGGAAAGCAGAAGCTCATCGTCACTGCTGACGGAAACCTCGCTCCACGGGAAAAAGCGGTGCAGCTGGTGCGCATCCTTTCCCCATGCTCCTGCCTTTACCATAAGGTATGACGGGCGGATTCCGTTTTCCTTATTTCCCGGGAGCTGCCCGAAAACAGGCTTATCTCCGCCAAGCGCCGGATTAATCAGAAAATACTCTACAAAAAACTGACGCTCGCTGTTATCCTTACGGGAAATGCCCGTAAATGAATGCCACCACCAGTCGTAGCCCTTCTGGGCAAGACCGCCGTGCAGCATGAATTTATTCCTTCTGTTATCTTTTTTAGTAAAGCCCATTATCATCTGTCCTCCAATGAAATATAGCCTGCGCGTTCGTGTACGTTCATATATGCAGGACGGATGATCTTGCTCGGGTTGACAAGCTCCTCAAGACGGTGTGCAGACCATCCTGCAATTCTTGCAATTGCGAATATCGGTGTATAAAGCTGCTGCGGAAGTCCGAGCATGCTGTAAACAAAGCCGCTGTAAAAATCGACATTTGCCGAAACACCCTTGTAAATTCTTCTCTCCTCAGCTATGACCTGCGGAGCGAGCTTTTCCACCATTGAGTAGAGGGCAAATTCCTTATGCTTGCCCTTTTCCTCGGACAGCTTTTCGACGAATGATTTGAACACCCTTGCTCTCGGGTCGGATATGGAATAAACCGCATGTCCCATACCGTAGATAAGTCCTGCCTTGTCAAAGGCCTCTCCGTGAAGCAGGCGCCGCAGATATGCGCGGACCTCTTCTTCGTCGTTATAATCCTTTACAGTCTGCTGCATGTCGTCGAACATGCGCACAACCTTTATGTTTGCGCCGCCGTGCTTGGGTCCCTTCAGGGAGCCGAGAGCTGCCGCTATTGCCGAATAGGTATCGGTACCGGATGAAGATACCACGTGTGTCGTAAAGCTCGAGTTATTACCGCCGCCATGCTCTGCATGAAGCACCAGAGACATATCCAGAAGCTTTGCTTCAAGCTCTGTATACTTTGAATCCGGTCGGAGCATGTAAAGGATATTTTCAGCTGTGGAAAGCTCCGGCTGCGGAGAGTGAATAAACAGGCTGTCGCGCAGGTAATAGTGGCTGTATGCGCGGTAGCAGTAAACCGACAGCACCGGAAACAGCGCAATAAGCTGCAGACACTGGCGCAGTACGTTCGGCAGGGAAATATCGTCAGGGTTCGGGTCATATGAATAAAGCGTAAGCACGCAGCGTGCAAGACCGTTCATCATATCGGTGCTCGGAGCCTCGAGAATAATATCCCTCGGGAATGACTGCGGCAGGTTACGGTAGTCCGAAAGAAGCTTTTTTATCTGCTCAAGCTGGGACTTGTCCGGAAGCTCTCCGAAAAGCAGAAGGTACACAACCTCCTCAAAGCCGAAACGCTCATCCTTGATAAAGCCGTTTACAATATCCTCAACATCGTAGCCTCTGTAGTAAAGCTTGCCGTCGCAGGGAACCGATTTTCCGTCAACCATTTTTGACGAGCATATTTCCGATATCTCGGTCAGACCTGCAAGAACGCCCTTGCCGTTCAGATCACGAAGACCTCTTTTTACATCGTATTTTGTGTACAGCTCTTTATCTATTTTACCGTTCTTATCACATAAAGTGCTGAGCTCCCTGAGCTCATCAGTTATTTTGAAAAAATATTCATTCTGCATTCTGACCATCTCCATTCCGAATATGCATTATTCGATAAAGTACATGTATTATTGTACCACATTTTGGAATGAAAGTAAATACTCAACCCGGCAAAGAATTATTACAACCTTGTATTATTGTATGTTTTTTCAGTTCATGATTTATTTTATTCATAACTCGTCTTTTATCCAGACTCCAGCGCGGAGCGATAAGCTTTTCACGGTCTCCGTCGCCTGTAAGCCGGTGAATAACCATCTCCGGCGGAAGTATGGAAATAATCTGCGCGACAATCGAAATGTATTCATCCTCCTCAAGGGCGCGGAATTCACCCCTGCGGAACATCTGAGCAAGAACCGTACCCTCAAGAATGTGCATCAGCTGCAGCTTTATCCCGTCCGAGCCGCACTGAGCTATATGCCGCGCGGTAGAGAGCATATCCTGCTCCGTTTCACCCGGCAGGCCAATTATCATGTGAGTTATGACCTGCGCCCCAGCGTCATGCAGATTTTTTACTGCCTCATCATATACGCTTGTAGGGTAACACCTGTTAATAAGCTTTGCAGTTAAATCATCTGCGCTTTGCAGACCAAGCTCTACCCACACTGGCTTTACTGCCGATAATTCAGAAATGAGTGACAGAACCTCCGGCGGCAGACAGTCGGGACGCGTGGCTATATCGAGCACAGCTATATCGTCGCGCATAATAACCGGAACAAAAAGCTCCCGCAGCCTTTCGGGCGGCGCATATGTATTTGTAAATGACTGAAAATACGCAATATAGCGCTCACCGTCAAATTTCGCGGCAACAGACGTCTTTGCCGCTTCAAGCTGAGCATTTATATCACCGCAGTATTTTGCCGCAAAATCTCCCGAGCCCTCACCGCTGCAGAAAATGCAGCCTCCCTGCCCCACCGTATTATCGCGGTTCGGGCATGTCATACCGCCGTCGAGAGCCAGCTTATACAGCTTTTCCCCGAAGCTTTCCTTCAGGTAGCTGTCAAGTGAATGATATCTTCTGCCGTTCCACATATTTTCTCCTCTCAGGTATTCTCTGAATTATTAATCTGCGTCAGCAGCCTTTCAAGCTGAACTCGGTTTTCCTCACGGTCACTGCAGGAAAGCAGCCGCACAAGGCCACGGGCGCTGTAAATCCTGATACCCCGGCTCACAGTTTCATACTGCTTCATATCCTGATAAGTAAACTCCGGCTTTTCGTAGGTCACGTCCACGGTCAGGCCGTCTTTTACTGCGCGGAAATAGTATCTGCCGCGCAGAAGCTGCAAATCAACCTCCGGAGTGATCCTGTTCTGCCATGAATACAGCTCAAATCCGCGCTCCTTCAGTATTGTCATAATATTTCTGAGATTCTGCGGATCGTCGTCTGCAAAAAGATCCACATCGTGAACCTCACGTCCGAGTACAGAAGGCGCCGTAAGATAAAGACAAAGGCTGCCCATAAGAGTACACTCAGAATTTTCTGTAAGGACCCGTGCGATATCAAAAAAGCTTTCCATCATCATCCTCCACAATGCCCTTTTTATTCCAGCTGCGGCACAGCATTCCGTCAGGATACAGAATAAGCTTGTGCAGTATACTTCCGGCGTGCTGACGCTCCATTTCCTCATAATCGGACATTTCAAAGCTTACGCGCATATCGCGGTAATTGCAGGAGAAGCTGAAATAATAGTAGCCCTCACGAATTCCGGAAAGCTCAAACGGCGACTGCAGCAGATACGGCAGCAGCTCCCATATTTCCACACGCTCAGAGATAATATAATCTGCGGTATTACCCTTGTCAACCGAGCCGTCAAAAACCGCAAGCTCACGGAAAACCACATCACGTACTCCGAGGCTTCGCGCAAATTCAACATACCTCTGCACTCCGTCTATATCTGCGACACCGGTCTTTTGCAGCACACATACTGCCTTCATCGGAAAGCTTTCCGACAGTTTGCGCACGACACATGCCAAAGCTCTATTGCTTTTTATTTCTTCGCCCGGTCGGAACTGCATTATCGACTGGTTGACGTTTTCATCGAAATGATGACGCGAAAATTCAATCCTCGACAGCGGCAGTGCACACAGCGTTTTTTCAAGCTCCTCCCCGTATTTGCAGAAGCCCGAAAGATTGGTATACAGCACAGCCTCCGAAACGGACAGTCCCTGCGCTTTTGCCTTGCATGCAGCCCTGCAGATTGTTTTCAGCTGTCCGGGGCTTTCTGTGGGTTCCTTTCCGGAAACAGACAAAAACACCTGTTTCCCCTGCAGACGGGACAGCGCGGCTTCAAGCCTTTGCTCATAATCCCGGCAAACACCGACGCAGCGTGAGGTCTGTCCGTTTTTCGTAAGACGCTCTGAGCAGAAACGGCAGGCAGCGCTGCAGTTATTATCAACATAGGGCGTAAATGATACAAGACTGCTTTCACTCCGGGAAACCGGTATTCCGGTTTTTTCTGAAATCATCCTTGCAGCCTGACGGTAATCCTCGTAGTATTTCATATTGAGCCCTCCTGATGTCATATTATCAAAGTGTTAATATCATTTTGATAATATGATTATATCACCCCGTTTTCATTTTGTCAAGCAAATAAAATAATCGTCGAGTCGCCGGTCACCATGGGCAGATTTGCCGCCGCACGCTCTGAACCCGGACACAAAGTTTTTCGCCGCGTTTCGCATTTATCCCGGAATTATTTTACACCAAAATAAAATACAGATGCAGCTGTCAAGCGGCAACTGCATCTGTATAAGTAAGCTTATACCTTCGTAGTGGCTGTTGTGACCACACTTTTTCCGGAATAGATATTTACATTCGCACCGGTTTTCAGAATGGCAGTGGCATTTCTTGCGCCGACAATTACCGGCTTGTTGAGCGCCAGTCCGACAATTGCCGCGTGGCTGTCGGCACCGTCAACCTCTGTTATTATTCCTGCACATTTGCGCATAACGGGCAGCAGGCTGTTATTGGTTTCACGGATAACGAGTATCTCGCCCTCCTTACAGTTCTGCAGAGCCTCTTCATCGCTTTTGCATACCACAAGATGACCGTGTGCCGAAAGGTCGTTTATTATCGTTGTGCCGGAGCAGAGAATATTTCCGACAAGGTGAACCTTCATCATATTGGTCGTTCCCGAAATACCCAGCGGAATACCTGCAGTCAGAACAACAAGGTCGCCGTTTTTCAGAAGCTTCTTTTCCTGAGCAACGCTGATAACGTGATCGATAAGATCGTCCGTACTGCTCTTTTCCTCTATCATTATCGGGCACACCCCCCATGACATATTTGTCTGGCGGTAAACCTTTTCGTCCGGAGTGCCGCTGATTATCGGGCATTCGGGGCGGTACTTCGAAAGCATGCGCGAAGTCATACCGGATTTTGATACCGTAATAATCGCTGCTGCACCGAGGTCATGTGCCGTTGTACAGGTCGCATGGGAAATTGCTGATGTAACGTCGGGGCGCTCGTGCATATCAAGCTTTTTGAAGCGGTCTATGTAGTTGATATTGTTTTCCGTTGTTTCGGCAATATTAGCCATGGTCTTGACCGCTTCAACCGGATACGCGCCGGCAGCAGTTTCGCCGGAAAGCATTATTACGCTTGTACCGTCATAAATCGCATTTGCAACGTCGGTTGTTTCAGCTCGTGTAGGACGGGGATTTTTCATCATGGAATCAAGCATCTGTGTCGCTGTGATTACCGGCTTGTCGGAATTTCTCGTCTTCCGGATGAGCATTTTCTGTATCTGAGGAATCTCAGCTATCGGAATTTCAACTCCGAGGTCGCCTCTTGCAACCATTATGCCGTCGGATACGCGTACTATTTCGTCAATATTACGAACGCCGTCCTTATTCTCTATCTTTGCAATTATGCGGATGTTTTCTCCGCCAAGGCTTTCAAGGTAGCTGCGCATTTCGTTGATATCCTCGGCACAGCGTGTAAATGACGCTGCAACGAAATCCACATCCTGACGCACTCCGAAGGCAAGGTCAGATTTGTCACGATCGCTGAGGAATGGCATTGAAAGAGTGATATCCGGCACGTTGATACCCTTATGCGACGACACCGGGCCGCCGTTTATGACCTTACAGATAATATCGGTTTCGGTCTTATCAGTCACAACCATTTCAATAAGTCCGTCGTCGATAAGAATTCTTGTTCCTTCCTTGACATCCCCCGGCAGACCTGCAAATGTAATGCTGCAGTGCTCATTTGTGCCGTCAACCTCATTTGTAGTCAAAGTATATTTCTGTCCTGCGGCAAGCTCGACTTTTTCGGAAAAGTTTCCTGTGCGTATCTCCGGACCCTTTGTATCGAGAAGAATCGCAACGGGCAGACCAAGCTCTGCTCTCAGACGGCGAACCATATCCATCTTCTTTGAATGCTCCTCATAGGTGCCGTGGGACATATTTATTCTTGCAACGTCCATTCCCTGAATCATAAGCTAACGCATGATGCTTTCGTTTTCAGTGGATGGACCGAGTGTACAGATGATTTTTGTTTTTCTCATAAAAGTTGCTCCTGTCGATAATTATATAATATACTCCTATCATACAACATTTTTGTCTGATTTACAACAATTATATCAGCAGAATTATTCAACTGTTGACAAACGACTTCATTTTATGGTAATTTATGCATATAGGGAGTGAAAAAACGCTTTTGCTGCACTGCGGCAGAAAGGGAGTTATAATATGTTTATTACGGTAACAGAGTGTGTAAACGAGCTTAACAACACCATGTCCTTCAGAGGAGAAACGGATATCGGCAGCATTGCAGGGCTGTGGATGTCGAGGGATATTATCCCGGAAGCGGACGTATGCTACGACTGCGAGGTTTTTCTGCCTGAGCTTTCGGCAAATGAGATAACCATCACCAAAAATGACAAAACCCCGTCCATAATAGAGGTTGGTCTTTCCGACAAGGTGTTTTTCAAGGGAGTTGTCGAATCCGTCGGTCAGAATGTCTTTACGGCAAGCTTCGGAGACTGGATAGAAAGCTTTGAGCTGAGCATTCCGGATCTGCAGACATACGACAGCATTTCCTTCACACTTGACAAAACTCTGATTACAGCATATGCATTCGGAGCCGCAGAATAAAAGCTGATAACGGGCTGCCAATACGGCAGTCCTTTTTTATGCACAGAAACCAAAAACCGCCCCGGAAGCTCCGGAGCGGTCATTTTGCAAAAATATTCAGATTATCCGATTATTCCTGGTCTTCTTTCATCTTTGCAAAGCACTCGCTGCAATATACAGGGCGATCCTCACGCGGCTTGAAGGGTACTCTTGCTTCCTTACCGCAAGCTGCACAGATACCTGTGAACATCTCTCTTTCGGGTCTCTGAGCATTCTTTCTTGCGCTGCGGCAAGCTTTGCATCTCTGCGGCTCGTTTTCAAATCCCTTAGAAGCGTAGAACTCCTGCTCTCCTGCAGTAAATACGAACTCTTCGCCGCATTCCTTGCAAACTAAAGTCTTATCCTCGTACATTTGATTTACCTCGCTTTGGTATTAATAATATTTTCGCCCTCGAACGGATTTGCACCGTCACCTTTGAATAACTCTCAACGCTCTACTTATAAGCTACCTGGGCATATCTGTACAAAAGGTAATAAAGATCAGATCAGCTTCCGGAGTTTTCTGCGAACGCGCTGCATTGCATTGTCACAGGATTTAACGCTCAGTCCAAGCTCTCTGCCCGCCTGCTCGTAGCTGTCACCCTCAAGATAACGCCTGAGTACGGCAAGCTCCACTCCGGACAGGCTGCGCTCTATTGAAGCCCAAAGCTCACCGAAGCTTTCCTCCGACAGAAACGCGCTTTCCGGCTCGGTATCCGGAGAAGCCGCAGCATCAAGCTGCTCCTCAAGCGACAGTGCAGTCCTGTTAAGGCGGTTTTTGCTGCTGTTCTGACTGCGTATCGCAGAGATCAGTCGGTTGCGTATGCACGCACCGGCATAAGTGCAAAAAGAAGCTGCGCCATCGAAATCGAACCCGGCAGCAGCGCGGTCAAGAGCAATAAGCCCCTCCTGAAAAAGGTCATCCGCCTCTGCACCCAGACCATCGAGTTCTGACGCCTTGCTGCGTATAACACTCATATAGCGCACGGCAAGCTCAGCAAAAGCCTCCTGTTCGCCGCCTCTGTACAATCCGACAAGCTGTTCATCGGTAAGTGCATTATATTTCGCAGTGTAGTCCTTGGTATGCATCTCTGCACCTCTTCATCATCTGTACCGTTCAATTATAGCCTATTTGGGGTATCAAGTCAATGAATTTTTATAAATATTTCCGATTGTTACCAAATTTCGGCAGTTTCACATAATTAATCTTTGCTTCTTTGGGCATAACGACAAAAGAAATGTGATTGAGAAATACACGGTTGAAAGCCACTCTCACTTCGTTTATAATTGTATTATAGTGATTTTCCGAAGGTGAAAAGTATGTTTGTAACAATAAGAAGCATGGGGCTTTTAGGACTGGACGCATACCCCGTTTATGTTGAAACCGATCTCAGTAAAAAACAAATGCCGGTATTTGATATCATCGGTCTGCCGGATACTGCCGTAAAGGAATCACGCGAGCGTGTGCGTTCGTCAATAAAAAACAGCGGAATGCTTTTTCCCGGCGGCGGCATAGTGGTAAACCTTGCCCCTGCAGGCGTCAAAAAAACCGGTTCACTATACGACCTGCCCATCCTCGTTTCCATTCTTGCCGCGGCAGGAGCAATAAGCGAGGATATCAGCAGCAGCGCATTTGTCGGTGAGCTATCTCTCGGAGGCGACATACGACCCGTGCGGGGTGCGCTGCCAATGACTATTGCTGCAATGCAGCAGGGCATGAAAAGGATCTTCCTGCCGTATGACAGTGCAGGAGAAGCTTCGTTTGTAGACGGGATAGATGTAATCCCCGTAAAAAACGTCGCCGAGCTTACCTCAATGCTGACAGGCAAAAGCGCAATAAAACCTATGGACAGGAAAAAGCCCGAGGCCGGACATGCAGTGATGAACATAGACATGTCCGAAGTGCGAGGACAGTTTGCAGCCAAGCGCGCGCTGGAGATTGCAGCCTGCGGCGGTCATAACATACTGCTGATCGGCAGCCCCGGTGCAGGAAAATCGATGCTTGCAAAAAGACTGCCGACTATCCTTCCGGAAATGACGCAGGAGGAAATAATCGAAACGTCAAAGATACATTCCATTGCCGGAGAGCTTGACAGCAGCGGCGAACTTGTGACAGTGAGGCCGTTTCGCAGTCCGCATCATACAGTTTCCACAGCAGGACTTGCCGGCGGAGGAAGCGTGCCTGCGCCCGGAGAAATATCCCTTGCACACAACGGTGTACTGTTTCTGGACGAGCTGCCGGAATTCAGCCGCGCCGCAATGGAAATTCTCCGTCAGCCAGTAGAGGACGGAAAGATCACAATTTCGCGCGCAAACGCTTCTCTGACATACCCCTGCTCAATAATGCTTGTTGCTGCAATGAACCCCTGCCCCTGCGGCTTTTTCGGTCATCCTTCAAAGCAGTGCACATGCACTCCGCAGCAGGTATCAAAATATCTCGGAAAGATATCCGGTCCGCTGCTTGACCGGTTCGACCTGCATATTGAGGTCCCGCCGGTAGACTTTTCCGAACTTGCAGGCAGCGACGAAGTGGAAAGCTCCGAAACCATCCGCAAAAGGGTCAACCGGGTACGCAAAATGCAGAGCGAAAGGTACAAGGGCACAGGGATAAGCTGCAGCGCCGCAATGACGCCGGGGGCTGTACGCAAGTACTGCGTAATGGACGACAGCGCACGAGAGCTTATGATGAAAACCTTTGATTCGCTCGGGCTGTCTGCCAGAGCCTATGACAAGATACTGAAAATCGCAAGAACTATCGCAGACATGGCTGACAGCGAAACAATACGCACAGAGCACATTTTTGAAGCTGTCCAATACAGAAGTCTCGACAAAAAATACTGGAGTAACTGATTATGAGTCTATTATTTTCAAAATCCGGAAAACCCTGCCTCCCGGCGGAATGCGAAGGGATGGAGGTAAGGGTGCAAAGCTCAATATGCACGGGCGAAAAAACCATTGGCTTTTATGACCGGCAGAAAAAACAGCTTGTTTATACAGAGCTTGTGCGCTCACAGAAGGATATTGACGCATTCTATCAAAAATACGGACTGAAAAAGCCGTAACGGTTCAGCCTGAAAGGAGGATTTCCATGGCAAGAAACACTGAAAAGTCACTGCGGCAAAAGGTTATGTATCAGGTTTTTGTCCGCAATTTCAGCGAAAAGGGTACCTTTTCAGAGGTGGAAAAACACCTCGACGATATCAGGGCACTGGGAACTGATATCATATGGTTCATGCCAATTCACCCGATCGGTACCGCAATGCGCAAGGGCAGTCTCGGCTCGCCATATGCAATAAGCGACTACCGCAGCATAAATCCCGAATTCGGTACAATAGATGATTTCCGAGCGCTGACGGATGCCATTCACAAGCGCGGCATGCTGTGCATTATCGACGTAGTGTATAACCATACTTCTCCCGATTCAGTCCTGAGCCGAGAGCATCCCGAATGGTTTTTCCACCGTCCGGACGGCAGCTTCGGCAACCGCGTCGGAGACTGGAGTGATATCATCGACCTTGATTATTCAAACAGGGAGCTGTGGGATTACCAGATAGAAACACTGAAATACTGGGCAGAGATGGTAGACGGTTTCAGGTGCGACGTCGCGCCGATGATACCCCTCCAGTTCTGGGAGGCTGCCCGTGCCGAGGTCGAAAAGGCGCGCAGCGGCTGCCTGTGGCTCAGCGAATCCATTGAGCCGCAATTCATAACCTATCTGCGCTCACAGGGGCTGACGGCGCTTTCCGATTCGGAAATATTCCAGGCATTCGATATGAATTACGAATACGACTGCTACGGTGCCATGAAGGCATACCTCGACGGCACAGGCACCCTTGCAGACTATGCAAATGCACTGAACCGGCAGGAATACACCTTCCCGGAAAACTACGTCAAGCTTCGTTTCCTCGAAAACCACGACCAGACACGTGCAAGATATCTGATACCCGACATAGATAACCTTCGCAGCTGGCTTGCGTTTCTCTTCTTCAAAAAAGGACTGACGCTTTTATATTGCGGTCAGGAATATGCGCTTTCGCACCTTCCGAGCCTGTTTGACCGCGATGTGATTGACCGCAGCGCGCCGGAGGCTGTTGACCTGAGGGATTATATTGCACGGCTTGCATTAATCAAACGCGATCCGCTTTTCGCAGACAGCAGCTTCAGCGTTTGTGCTCCGACAGAGGACACGCTGACCGCCCTGCACGAAAGAAACGGCAGAAAAATGCTCGGCGTTTTCCCGCTTTTCAGTAAAGCTCAGCTTATCCGTGTTGATTTTGAAGAGGGAGTCTACACCGACCTTATCAGCGGCGGCAAGGTTGAAGTGTTCCGGGGAATGATAAGCTCCGGCGGAAAACCGGTAATAATTTGCAATAAATAAAAACAGAGGACACGCTTTTTCGGCGTGCCCTCATTTTTTGACCCTGCGGACAGATTTATTACTTTACAACAATAACAAATGTTCTTTCCTGCTGAACTCCCGCCTTGTCGGTAACTATAACGCGAACGTCATATTTTCCCTTTGCGCTGGGCTTGAAATAAGCCACAGTATCATTTGTGTTTTCCGAACCTATCGTATGCCATTTTGAAGCCGTACTCTTTTTCTGCTGATAGGTGTATTTGTAGCCGCCGGCTCCACCGCTTGCCGCGCCCTTGATGGTAAGTCTGTTTCCGAGAGTTACATAGGCATAGCTTATTGTAGATTTATTTGTCGGCACGTCAGGTGCATCATCACTTATTGACAAGGACATAAGCTTGCTGACAAGCTTTCCGTTTTTGTCAATTATATCGACCTTTATCCTGAATTCGCCTGCGCTCTTCGGCTTAAAGGATGCGCTTGCGGTACTGCCGAATTCTTCTCCAATAGCCTTCCACACGCTTGAAGTGGTGCGCTTATAATAGAATGCATATTTATATTTACCGCTGCCGGCTGCATTTCCGTTGATGTAAATTCTTGTATTCGGCTTTGCCTTACTTACGCTGATCCATGAATTATTGACAAAGTTTTCAGCGTTTCCGTCGACTATGGAAACCTTGGTTACCATTTCCTGACTTTTTCCGCTGCTGTCCTTAGCAACAACCTTGATATCGAAATCACCAACTGCACGCGGCGTGAAGAATGCCATGCCGGAGCTTGTGTTTTCGGTGCCGATCAGCTTCCAGACTTTGGCGCTGGTGCGCTTGTAATAGTAGCTGTAGGTATAGCTTCCGCTGCCAAATTTTGCGCTGCCGCTTATGTAAATGCGTGAGCCGAGGGAAAGCAGAGCTGAATTGACCGAAGCACAGTTTCTTATGCCGTCATAGAAGGGGATCTTGTAATCTGCCGCATAGGTCTCGGCATACGAACCCTTAACACCGCAGATGGCAAAGCTATCGGCGTTTTCACCAAACACACATTTTCCCATCTCTGTCACGCTGTTCGGAACATATACATCCGTAAGCGCCGGGCATAAGCAAAAAGCAAAATCGCCTATTTTCTTTGTTCCGGACGGGATATTGACCTCACGCAGCTTCTGGCAATCTATAAATGCATAGTTTCCGATATTCGTGATAGAAGCTGGAAATGTTACACCTGCAATATTGGTATTCATAAGCGCTGCTTCAGCAATACCTTTAGTTCCACTTTTAATGACAAGGACTGTATTTTCAGGTATTTCATCAGAATTGCTTGCAGCTTCCATAACATAATTTTTTCCATTGATCCGCATGCTATAATAAGGTACTACCTCAATTGGACGTTCGTACCCATATTCCACATTTTCCTTCTTGACATGATAACCATACAAAACCTTTCCCAGATAAACAAATCCGGTGGGCTGGTCGTCGAGCCATTTTGTATGGCGAAAAGCCCAGGATCCTATAGAAATCACACTATCAGGAATTGTTATGGATGATAAAGAAGTACATTCTGTAAATGCACGGGCCCCTATCGACTCCACGGTGCCGGGGATTGTTATTGTCGTCAGCGAAGTACATACTGAAAAGGTGCTAACTCCTATATTTTTCAAACCACTTTGCATATTTACTGATGTCAGTGAGCTGCAGTTTGCAAATGCACAGGCCCCTATTGACTCCACAGTGCCGGGGATTGTTATTGTCGTCAGCGAAGTACATCCTGAAAAGGTGCAAACTCCTATATTCTTCAAACCACTTTGCATATTTACTGATGCCAGTGAGCTGCAGTTTTCAAATGCACCGGTCCCTATCGACTCCACAGTGCCGGGGATTGTTATTGTCGTCAGTGAGCTGCAGTTTTCAAATGCACTGTTTCCTATTTTCTCTACTGTACCGGGAATGGTCACGGATGATAATAATTTACAATCTTTGAACGTAGAATGACCTATTTCCTTGACGCCGCTTTTCATAATAACTTTTTTCAGACCAACGTATTTTCTACACAAATCATCCGGGATACTTGTAATGCTTCCGGGGAACGTGATGCTCACAATGTTTTCATACCTATCATCGTAAAGATAGTAAGAGCCTTCTTTAAGAATTAAGCTCAAAATTTTCACTGTACCGTCCTTTATAACAACAGAGGTATTCTGAGGGATGGTACCCTTATACATAGAATAAAGGTATTTACCGAGATAGACCGGTCCATCGGGCTGGGCGTTGTACCAGGCGGTATTATGAAATGCGCTGCTGCTGATAATAACATCTGTTCCAGCCAATGTAATATCCGAAAGGTTTGTGCAGTCGTAAAATGCCATATTTACGATCGTTCCTGTCCCAGCCGGTATTTTGATACTGCGCAGAGCAGTGCAGCCCGAGAAAGCATATTCGTCTATTAATCCGAATGTTTTCGGCAAAGAAACACTGCTGAGACTTGTGCAGCCTGAGAAGGCCTTATAGCCTATACGCTCGATTCCCTCCGGTAATGAAACACTACTGAGATTTGTACATCCGAAAAATGCGTTATCAGCAATAATTTCTGTTCCCTCCGGAATAGTAACACTGCCAAGACTTGTGCAGTCTGAGAAGGCCTTATAGCCTATACTCTCGATTCCCTCCGGTAATGAAACACTACTGAGATTTGTACATCCGGAAAATGCGTTATCAGCAATAATTTCTGTTCCCTCTGGAATAGTAACACTGCCAAGACTACTGCAATTATAAAACAATCCATGGTCTATTTTTTTAAGCCCGGCAGGGATCTGTATCTCTGTCATAGCAGTACAGCCCGAAAAAGCAAACTGTGATATCTGACTCAAAGATGGAGGAAGGGGTATCGTTTTCAGCTTAGTACAGCCGGCAAAAGCACCAAAACCGATATTTGTCACTGTATCCGGAATTGTAACGCTTGTAAGGTTCGTGCACCCGTAGAATGCACCGACAGAAATATCCGTTATGCCCTTAGAAATAACGACCTTTTTTATTCCGGTGTTATTCTTGAAAGGAGAAACGAGATATTTTCCCTGCATACTGCCTGCGACACCTCATCATCAGTAGCGACCGCTGTTACGGATGAAAAAGCCGAAGCCGAAACGGCAACTACACCCGACGCCAGCACTGTGCCTGCAACCATCAGAAAATGTTTTACTCCGTCACGCATAAAAATACCTCCCTTTTGTATTTTAAATTATGAAATATTACTTAATTAAGTATACACCGTCTCACCAGAATTGTCAACGATTTGCAGCAGTAAAGCATGAGCGTATACTGCGCCGGTGGGTTGCAGTTTCGGTCTTAATATGTTACAATATGTAATATATTATATTTATATGGTGATAGGGAATGAATGTTGTTCTGTTTACTGAGGTAATGTCGCCTTATGTCAGCGGTATTTCAAGCTATGTCGAAGTACTGAGAAAGGGTCTTTCAAAGCTCGGACATAAGGTTATGATTGTTACCTCCTCACTGCATGTTTCCAAAACTGTGATAAAAAACGGGGTTATCCGATGCCCTGCAAAAGAATCTTCAAATAAATACGGCTATGAATGCAAAAACGTCCGTGATGAATCCGTTATGCGTCTGCTTGCGCAGTTTGTGCCGGATGTTGTTCATATCCAGACCGATACAAGGATCGGCTACCTCGGACTTAACGCCGCAGACCGGTTCCGCTGCCCCGTGGTTTTCACGGTGCATGATTACTACCTCGACCGATTTGCAGGCGAATCAAAGCCTGTCTGGCAGTTCAAGACGTATTTCGAAAAAAAGCATTTCTGCGATATGATCGACAATGCAAATATAATCACCTCCTCCAACAGCCGCGCATCTGAATTTGTTCGCGACGCCGGAAGAAACCGCCGGGTCATGCTCATTCCCAACGGCACAGACAAAAGCCGCTTTGACTACAGAAAATGCGGCAAGGAGGCTGTTGCAAAAATACGCCGCAGGCTGAGCCTTCCGGAGGATGCTCTTGTTGCGCTTTTTGCAGGAGATCTGAGCATTGACAAAAATCTGGAATTCGTCCTGTCAGCATTCTCCAGAAAGCTGACCCGTGCCGATAAAATCCACCTGCTTATCGTCGGCGGCGGAACGGAGCTTTCCTACCTGCGCGAGCTTTGCAAAAAACTGCATATCTCCGACAGGGTTCATTTTTCGGGAGTTATTTCCCACAACATTATGCCGCAGGTTTACTCCGCATGCGACGTTTATGTCTGCTCCTCGGATGACGGACTTATGTCAATGTCATTTGTGGAAGCCATGTCGTGCGGTCTGCCGGTTCTCGTCAGACGCGATGAGGACGGACATGTCGACAGCATGATAACGCATAATGTCAACGGCTTTATCTACAAGACAAGAAACGATTTTGCGGAATATCTGAAAAATGTAGCTGCCCTGCCGGACGACAAAAAAGCAAAAATGCGCTTCATTGTGCGCAACAGCATAGAAAATTCCGACGCGGAATATATGGCGAAAAACACGGCAAACGCATACAGGCAGGCTATGAAGGCATTCAATATCAATATCGATATACACTAACGCTTATTAAGTCGTACAAAAATACATCCGCGCGTGCCGCAACGCCCAAAGTATCAGGTTCGACCGTTTACATAAAAAATACAAAAAACTCTTTTAAAATGCAAAAAAATAGTTTATAATGATAAGTACTATACTATCACGAAAGCAGGTGTCTTGCATATGGATCAGAAATTCTCGGTCAGCCTCGGCAAAATAATAAAAGAGCTGTCGCTGGACGTTGCTTATATGCCCAATGATCCCGACAGAATACAGATCTATTCCAAGGATATCACCCGTCCCGGCCTTGAGCTTACAGGCTTTCTGGACTTCTTTGATAATTCACGAATCATCCTTTTCGGTAACACCGAAAACAGCTATCTTAACCGCTTCAGCTCCGAGCAGCGCTTCTATGTAATAGACAGGGTTCTCGCACTCGGACCTCCGGCAATAATAGTTACAAGAAACATCATTCCGTATGCAGAGCTTATGTCCGCAGCGGAAAAATACAAAATTCCGGTGCTGCGCACGTCAGAGCCGACATCCTCTCTTTCTGCTGCACTTGTTACATACACCAACGTAGAGCTTGCACCGAGAGTTACCCGCCACGGCGTTCTCGTTGAAGTATACGGTGAAGGTCTTCTTATCGTAGGCGACAGCGGCGTTGGTAAAAGCGAAACCGCAATTGAGCTTATCAAGCGCGGCCACCGTCTTATTGCAGATGATGCGGTAGAAATAAGAAAAATCAGCAAAACACAGCTTATCGGTTCCGCGCCGGAAAACATCCGTCATTTTATCGAACTGCGCGGCATAGGAATTATCAATGCACGACGCATTTTCGGTATGGGCTCGGTAAAGCTTTCCGAAAAAATCGATATGGTAATCAATCTGGAGCTCTGGGACAACAAAAAGGTTTATGACCGTATGGGCATGAGCAATGAAATGACCGAAATACTCGGCAACCAGCTCCCCATTCTGACAATCCCCGTCAAGCCCGGACGTAACCTCGCCGTTATCATCGAGGTTGCAGCCATGAACAACCGTCAGCGCAAGATGGGATACAATGCCGCACGAGAACTGTTTTCCGCACTGGGTCTGGAATATCCCGAGGAGGAACAGGGAGACGTCAAGACCATAGAATTCTGATAACAAATATTATTATTCCTTTCGGGAGGACACTGACATATGTTAAACGAAGAACTTCTCGGCATCATAAAGGCTCAGGATGCGGATGTGTATCCTGACGAACCGATGTCGCTTCATACAAGTTTCCGCATTGGCGGAAAAGCCGACTGCTTCTGCATCGTAAAGAACGTTCAGTCTCTGAAGACTGTTATTGACGGCTGCAGACAGTATGATACCCCCTGGTACATCATCGGCATGGGCTCGAATCTTCTTGTATCTGACGACGGCATCCGCGGCGTAGTTATAAAGCTCAGCGGAGATTTCGACGAGATTGTACCGGACGGCGATAACCGTCTGCGCTGCGGCGCTGGCATTACGCTTGCCGGTGTGTGCACATTTGCAAAGAATTCGGGACTCGGCGGAATGGAATTCGCGTGGGGCATTCCCGGTTCGGTCGGCGGCGCAGTATTCATGAATGCAGGCGCCTACGGCGGAGAGATGAAGGATATCGTTGTATCCTCACACTATCTTGACGAGCAGGGCAACGTCTGCGAGCTTCGCGGCGCGCAGCACGATTTTTCATACCGTCATTCCGCATACAGCGAAAAAAATGTCGTTATCCTCGACGTTACGATAGAGCTTGCACCGAAGAACAAGAACGACATCTTCTTCCTCATGCAGGATACAATGGAAAAGCGCCGTAAAAAGCAGCCGCTTAACCGTCCAAGCGCCGGAAGCGTTTTCAAGCGTCCGGAGGGCTACTATGCCGCAGCCCTTATTGAACAGTGCGGTCTGAAGGGCGTCAGCGTAGGCGACGCACAGGTTAGCGAAAAGCACAGCGGCTTCATTGTAAACAACGGAAAGGCGAGTGCTGCCGACGTGCACGAGCTTATTGAAAAGGTACAGTCCGTTGTAAAGGAAAAAACAGGCGTAGAACTGGAATGTGAGATCAGATTCATCTGAGCACGCCTGACAGGAAACCGGAGAAGGAATATGGAATTTATCATCATCACAGGGCTTTCGGGTGCTGGAAAATCCGTAGCCATGAAGAATATGGAGGATATCGGCTATTACTGCGTCGATAACCTTCCGCCGCTGCTCGTATCGACATTTTACGAGCTTTGCGAAAAATCGAATGACGAACGCATGAAGAAAATCGCCGTTGCAACCGATACAAGAGCCGGCGAGGTATTTGATGACCTTTTTGCGTCCCTTGACCAACTCAAGGCTGAAAAGAGAAAGTACAAGATACTTTTTCTCGACGCAAGGGATGATGTTCTTTTGCGTCGATTCAAGGAAACAAGACGCAAGCATCCTCTGAGCGACCACGCCGCATCCACCGAAGAGGCTGTTCACCTGGACCGCGCGCTTATGATGTCGGTCAAATCCCGCGCAGATTATGTAATTGACACATCGCTTCTGTCCCCCACCCAGCTAAGAGAAAGAATATCAGCGCTGTTTCTGGGGAATATTGCACTCGGACTTACGGTTACATGCATGTCCTTCGGCTTCAAATACGGTCTGCCTGCGGAATCCGACCTGGTTTTCGATGTAAGATGTCTTCCGAATCCCTTCTATATTGCAGAGCTGAAGCCTCACACAGGACTGGATGCGTGCGTATATGACTATGTTATGCAGTTTGAACAGTCCAAGGGCTATGCTGAAAGAATGATAAACCTTGTTGACTACTCCCTTCCGCTTTATCTTTCGGAGGGCAAAAGTCAGCTTGTTATTGCGGTCGGCTGCACAGGCGGCAAGCACCGCTCTGTTACACTGACCAGAGTGCTGTATAAGCACATTCTCGAAACCGGTCAGAGGACCATCGTTCACCACAGAGATATCAATAAGTAACCGGGGATGATGTAATGTCATTTTCAAAGGATACAAAAGCCGAGCTCGCCGGGGCGCAGACAGAGCAGCAGTGGCAGCTTCATGCGCTTGTATACGGGCTTGTGCTGTTTTCAAAGCGCTTTTCTCCGGAGGAGATCACACTGACTACCGAAAGCCATTCGGCAGCGACGGTTTATTCAAACAGCCTGTCCCAGCTTGCAGCGGCAATCGTTGACGTCAGGTGCACGCTCAGCCGACGCGGAAGCGACGGAGCACTGTACACTCTGAGGGTGCCGGATAAAAACGACTGCGAGCGCATTTATGACAGCTTCGGACATTCAAAAAACGAAGTCAGCCTGAGGATAAACCGCGCCAATATCGGCGACGATGACGCGGCAGCCTTTTTCCTGCGCGGGGTATTCCTTTCATGCGGAAGCGTAAGCTCGCCGGACAAGGATTATCACCTTGAATTTTCTGTTGCCCACCGTAACCTTGCCAGTGACCTTGCAAGGCTTATTGACGAAATAGAGGTGTTGAATGCTCACCCGGGCATTGCGGTAAGAAAGGGCAGCTATGTTGTTTACATAAAGGGCAGCGACAGCATTGCAGATGTGCTTGCATTTATCGGAGCGCCGATGGCGTCGCTTGAAATAGTACAGCAGAGGATTTACCGCTCTTTGCGCAACAAGGTTAACCGCAAGATAAATTCCGAAACAGCTAACAGCAACAAAACAGCTGCGGCTGCGGCAAAGCAGATAAGGGCAATTGAACGCATTGAGAAAAAAAGAGGTCTTTCAAGTCTGCCGGATGAGCTGCGCGAGCTTGCAAGGCTGCGGCTGGATAATCCGGAATACAATCTCCGTGAGCTTGGTGAGGCACTTAGCACACCGATAAGCCGTTCAGGGGTGAATCACCGGCTGCAAAGGCTTATAGAAATTTCGGAAGAATTATAATATCCGCCCTTTTTATCAGCGCAGAATTCAATAATCCACAAAGCCGATGAACCACTGGTTCACCGGCTTTTTCATTAGCATATTACATTTGATGATATTCGCTGTTCGTCATATTAACACTGCCGCAGGTATATAATATACAAATCAGGATAACGGAGAGTGAATAAATGGAATGGCATGATCTGAGCGCAGAGCAGGCGCTGCATGTGCTGAAAACCGATGAAAAAAAAGGACTGGACACCGGCGCTGCAGCGCTCCGGCTCAGCTCTCACGGAAAAAACATACTCAGTGCAAAGCGCCGACGAGGCATTGTGATACGCTTTCTGTCACAGTTCAAGGATTTTATGGTACTGATACTGCTTGCAGCTGCGGCAGTTTCCTTCGGGGCGTCACTTGCCGCGGGAGACGGCGACCTTGTGGATCCTGTAATGATACTGTTTATTGTAATACTCAATGCGGTTATCGGAACAGTGCAGGAATCGAAGGCGGAAAAAGCAATTGACGAGCTGAAAAAGCTTTCCGCTCCGACTGCATCGGTTCTTCGCTCAGGAAAGGAAATGCGCATACCGTCGGAGGATATCGTTGTCGGAGATATACTTCTGCTGTCCTCAGGCGATATGGTATGCGCCGACGCACGGCTGCTGAAAAGCAACTCTCTGTGCGTGGATGAATCCTCACTGACGGGAGAATCAGTACCGTCGGAGAAAAATGCCGACGTAATTCTGCGCCGCGACCTGCCTCCCGCAGACAGGTGCAATATGGTATACGCGTCAACCTTCGTCACGGGCGGCTCCGCCAGAGCTCTCGTTACCGCAACAGGAATGGATACGAGAATCGGCAGTATTGCGCGCATGCTTGGCGAGGAAAAACAGCCCGACACTCCCCTGCAGCGAAGCCTTGCAAAAACGGGAAAGGTGCTGGGGCTTTGTGCACTCGCTCTGTGCGGTGTGATATTTATTCTGGGTATTGCAGCAAAAACCGCTGTACTCGATATGTTCTTGATATCCATCAGTCTTGCCGTCGCAGCAATTCCGGAAGGACTTCCGGCTGTCGTCACAATTGTACTGGCTCTCGGCGTGCGTGCACTTGCAGCAAGAAGAGCTGTAGTCAGAAGCCTTCCGGCAGTTGAAGCTCTGGGCAGAGCGACAGTAATTTGCTCCGACAAAACCGGAACCCTTACAAAAGGACGAATGTCAGTTACAAAACTCTGGAGTGCAGGACATGAGGTCAGCTCTGATTCATCCCAGGGCAGCCGTCTTCTGGAGCTTTTTGCTCTTTGCAGCAATGCAAAGATAAGCGGCAGCCGTGCAGTTGGTATGCCGACGGAGTGTGCCCTTGTAGAAGCCGCCGATGCCGCCGGAAAGAAGCGCGAACAGCTTTTGGTCCGTTACCCGAAAAGCGGCGAGCAGCCGTTTGATTCACGAAAAAAATACATGGTCACCTACCACCGTATGCCCGGCGGAGAGTGGAGGACAATAGTCAAGGGCGCGCCGGACGTGATAATCGGAATGTGCGGCAGCACCCTGACAGAGCGCGGTACGGTTCACATGAGCGCTCAGGAGAGAAATATCATTCTGGCAGAAAATGAGCGCATGGCGTCTGCATCCATGCGCATTATAGCAGCAGCGTACTGCGACAGCGGCACCCGTCCGAATGAAAAAGCCCAGCCGCGTGACCTGATATTCTGCGGACTTGCAGGCATGACCGATCCGCCCCGTCCACGAGTCCGCGAAGCCGTAGAGCGCTGCCGCATGGCCGGGATAAAAACCGTTATGATAACCGGCGACCACATAGCAACGGCAAAGGCTGTAGCGCGTGACATAGGCATATTTCACCCCGGAGACCGTGCGATAAGCGGTGCAGAGCTTGAAAAGCTGAGTGACAGCGAGCTTTCGCACATAATCGGCGGATGCAGTGTATTTGCAAGAGTAGCACCCGAGCACAAAGTGCGCATTGTGAAGGCTCTGCGCTCAAAGGGAGAGCTTGTCGCAATGACAGGCGACGGAGTAAACGACGCTCCGGCGCTGCGCTGTGCCGATATCGGCTGTGCAATGGGCAAGGGCGGCACAGACGTTGCAAAAAGCGCCTCGGACATCGTGCTGACAGACGACAACTTTGCAACCATTGTTGACGCAGTTGAGCAGGGGCGCGGTATTTTCGATAATATCCGCCGCAGCATACACTTTCTTCTGTCGAGCAATATCGGAGAAATACTCGTGGTGCTCTGCACGTGTCTTATGCACCTGCCCTCGCCGCTTGCAGCAATTCAGCTTCTGTGGGTAAACCTTGTTACTGATTCTCTCCCGGCACTTGCACTCGGTGCGGAAAGAACGCCTGAGGATATTATGGAGCGCGCACCCGAAAGAAGCTCCGGAATTTTCACGCGCAGCCGGGTAATGTCAATTATCGTTGAGGGCTGTTTTATCGGCGGACTCGCCTTCCTTGCCTACAGCATCGGACGCGTATTTTTCGACGTACCCGGGGAGTGCCGCGTCGGCCAGACAATGACATTTGCAGTTCTCAGCATGTCGCAGCTTTTCCACGCCTTCAATTTACGCAGCGAAAAATCCCTTTTTGCCGCAGGCATTACCGGAAATCCGCTGCTGCTTCTGTCCTTTGCAGCAGGAGTCATTATGCAGTGCTCCGTCATTTCCGTACCAGTGCTGTCAGATATTTTCGGAACGGTTCCGCTCTCCCCCGTCTGCTGGCTTATAGTCGCAGCTCTGTCCGCATTTCCGCTTGTAATCGGAGAGCTGGAAAAGCTTCTGTCGCGGCGCTCATCGTCAAAGCACAAGCCTCTCTCTGAGCACAGACAACAGCTTTTTCTCCCGTCGTGAAACCTGCACCTGCGTCATTGACAGCTCACGGGCGGCGCTGCTCTGGGTCATTCCGCAGAAATACCGCAGGTACAAAAGCTTCCTGTCTGCGCTGTCAAGCCTTGCAAGCTCCTGCCTCAGGGACAGAATCTCTGTTATTGCTCCCTCAGGAGCTTCGGTCGGTATGTCAGTTTCACACATGCCGTCATCCGTCATTATGCTGAGCGATACCGGAGCTGCTGCCGCACAAAGCGCCTCGCTTGCCTGTTCTGCTGAAACACCGAGGCTTTCCGACAACTCGGATATCGTCGGTTCCCTTCCGCTTTGTGCACGTAAAAGCTCACGGGTGCGCTCCAGCTTCATACCAAGCTCTCGCAGTCCCCTTGAAACATGTACACTTCCGCCGTCACGAAAAAGCCTGCGGACTTCGCCGATTATAACGGGTACTGCATATGTCGAAAAGCAGCAGCCGCGTTCCGTCTCGAACCTTTCCGCCGCCTTGACAAGTCCCTCGCAGCCTGCCTGAAAAAGGTCGTCGTATTCAATACCCTTTCCGCAGAAGCGCTTTATACAGGCGCGTACGAGGGCAATGTTATTAGCGGCGGCGCTTTTTTCACACATTGCTTACCCTCGGCGACAAACGGCGCACAAGTGTTACCGTCGTACCGTGACCGGGGGCGGAACGCACCTTCATGGAATCCGAAAAGCTCTGCATAACCGCAAAGCCCAGACCCGCGCGCTCGCTGTCCGGCGAGGTGGTATAAAGCGGCTCCATTGCCTTATCGATATCGTCTATTCCGCAGCCGCTGTCGCGTATTTTTATGCACACCGTTCCGTCTGCATCAATTTTCACGGACATATTGATAATGCCCCTGCTGCCGTTGTACGCATGTACAACACAGTTCGTTACGGCTTCGCTGACGGCTGTGCGTATTTCTCCAAGCTCCGCCACAGTCGGGTCAAGCGGCAGTATAAAGGCAGCCACTGCCGCGCGCGCAAAGGCTTCGTTATCTGAACTGCTGTCGAAGCTCATTTTCATTTCACGAAATGCTTTCATTTTCGTCGCTGCTCCTTTCAATAACATTCAGGCACCCAAGACCGGACAGCTCCATCACCTTTTGCAGAGCTGCCGGCACTGCCACGACACGTACACTTCCGCCGTACAGCTCCATCATACGGTACCGTCCCATGATAAAGCCGATGCCGGAGCTGTCCATAAAGGTCACGCCGGAAAAATTCAGTTTCAGCTTTGAAGGGTGTTTTTGCTGTATCATAGCATCGGTAGCTTCTCTCAGCCGCCTTGCGTTATGATGATCAAGCTCTCCGCTGACAAAAACCGTCAGAACATCTCCGTTTTGTGACATCTTCGGATACACATGCATTTCCCCTTTCTGTCTGATAGCATAATAATACACTTTTCAGCCCGAATAATTTGCAGAATCCGGCGGTCAGAACAAACATTTGCATAGCAGGAGGATCAGTATGCCCGATTTGTTTTTAAGCCCGTCCACACAGGAATTCAATCCATATATCGACGGCGGTAACGAAGAATATTATATGAATCTTATTGCAGACGCTATGGAACCGTATCTGCGCGAGCAGGGGATCAGCTTCTCGAGAAACGACCCGTCGCTCAGTGTTGCGGGTTCGGTCTCACTATCGAATTCAAAGCCGCACCGGCTGCACCTTGCGCTGCATTCAAACGCGTCTCCGGCGGCAAGCGCAGGCAAGAACCGTGGAGTACAGATCTATTACTACGCCACCTCACGTCGCGGAGAAAGAGCAGCCGAAATATTTGCCGAAAACTACCGCCGCATTTACCCTGACCCGTCGCGAGTCAAAATAATCCCCACGACAACGCTGTACGAGCTGAAAAGAACAACAGCCCCGGCTATTCTGATAGAAACCGCTTTTCACGACAACCGTGAGGACGCCCGGTGGATAAGAGAAAACATCGACGAAATTGCGGAAAACCTTGTTCTTTCGGTAATGCAGTATTTAGGTAAATAAGAAAAAGCCCGGCCGCATGGTATTTGCGGTCGGGCTGTTGTAATAGTATTTTATTTTATCGGCAAAAGCTCAGGGACACGGTTTTCGTAAACAGCAAAGCTTGTAAAACCACATTCAAGCAGCAGCGAAAAAGCATCCTCAATACCTGCACCGACATCTCCCCAGCGGTGAGCGTCAGAGCCGACTGTAACAAGTCTTCCGCCCAGCTCATAGAATCGGCGCAGAATATGTCTGCCCGGCAGAGTACGGCCGATTTTCTGACGCAGGCCCGAGGTATTGACCTCCAGCGCCTTGCCGTTCTTTGCAAGAAGCTCCAGTATGGCATCCGTCTTTTCACTGAACATACTGTCGGATATCTTTATCCCGGCTTCTCCTGTCATATAGCGAAGCGGATAGTCAAGGTGAGCAAGAGAATCGAATAAATTCTGCTGCACAAGCTCATACATTTCGTCCAGATATCTGTCAAAAAGCTTTATTGCCTCTGCCTCGCTGTTATAGCGCAAAAAGTAGAAATCCTCTTCTCCGCGAAGATTATGAAGCGATCCGAGCACAAAATCGTATCTTGCAAGGGAAAGAGCATCCCTGGCAGCGGCTTCGTCCTGTGTTGGCTGGCCAAGCTCAATTCCGGTGCGTATCCTTATCTGTCCCGGAAGGCTGAGTCGCACAAGAGATGTTTCCTTAACGGAGGAAGCTATATCGTCGCGCACGTTTTTATCAAAATACTCGTTACATTCGCAGTGATCCGTCACCGTAAGAGCATACAGACCTGTCTGTACTGCCTGTCGGGCAAGCAGGGCAACGCTGTCGCGCCCGTCAAAGGAACACCTGCTGTGTGTATGGCTGTCGGATAGGTATCTGTATCGCATATGCTTCTCCCTTTATCAGTTAATCCGTATACTATTATAGTATATCGGACGGCTTATTAACAGATTTTTCTTTGTAGAATTTGACTAACATTACAATATCCGATTTGTGCAAATAAACAAAGGAGCCGGGTGTACTGCCCGACTCCTTTTTTAAGTATAGGTTTTTCCGATAAAAATAATTACAGACCCATTTCAGAAAGCTCTTTAGCTGTTGCCTCAACGAGCTGCTCGCACTTCTTAACGTTTCCGCCGAAGCTGCTCTGAAGGTTGGAAAGACCTTTTGTAAGACTTCCCATAACGGCATTGCCTATCATGTTATCTGTACCTGCAGCATCAGACTTCTGAACGGAGAACTTATTTGTTTCCTTGCCAAGACCAGCGTTTACGATCCAGACCTGGTTATGGCTGTCGAGAGCCGGGAAAGTAATTATATGAGCGAGTCCGTGCTTTGTCCACTGAGGAGTACCTGCAGAAAACTGCTTATCCTTTATAGCCTCATAAAGGGACTCCAGACTATACTTGTTCTGAAACTTAACGGTTTTTACTTTTACACCAAATGCCATAGGAAATCATCCTTTCTAAAGTAATATGTTTACATTATACACTATAATTTTATAAAATTCAACCCCCGAACACACATTACCGGCGCAGAGCCTGCGCTCCCTGTTCGCGCCGGCGAGCCGCCGGTGCCGATTCGCGACAATCGCTGCGCTTGCGCTCCGCTCTGAATCAGTACCGCTGTTTGGCTGATCGCGGTCGTAGTTAATAGCGGTTCTGTTATTTCAAAAAATAGCTTCCACGTCCGAATTCATAAATGACTATATTATCCCTGAAAAAAAGCAAGACAAAAGGGCACAGATTACTCTGTGTCCTTTGCCTAAAAGGAATAAAAAGAAAAAAGGAAAAAGGAAAGAAATGAAATAATCTTATTGATGTCATTGTTGCATCACATTTAATGTCAATGTAATGTACAATTTCTTAGGACAACTATATAATACACTAATTTTATATATTTGTCAACAGATTTTTATTAATTTTTTATAGTTTTTTACAATCTTCTGCAAAATATGGCAAAAAACGGCTAAACAAGCCATTTTCGCAATATCTCATTCAGGGAAATATTTTCAGTATTTATTTGACATATTCAACAAAAAGTTTTATTATTAGTATAGATAAGTGTATGGCATTATGCCGTAGATTAATGATATCTGAACTGATTTCCGGTGGAACTGTTATGAGGCTTGGAATTTCGACGGGGTGTCTTTACCCCATGCATACCGAAAAAAGTCTGCAGGCGCTGCTCCGCGAAGGCTTCCGGCGCTTCGAGATTTTCTTCAATACATACAGCGAGCTTGAATGCGACTACGTAGACAGACTTCGCGCTATGCTGAGTGACAGCGGTGCGGCCGTTGTTTCAATTCATCCGTTTTTGTCGCCGTTTGAATCTTACCTGCTGTTTTCATCATATGAGCGGCGCTTTTCGGACGGACTGATGATGTACGAGCGGCTGTTTTCCACAGCTGCGCGCCTCGGCTGCGACAAGATAGTTCTGCACGGCATGCGATGTGATTTTTCTTCAATCAACACTGACGAATACATCCGCCGGTTCCGCATCATGTCGGAACGCGCACGGCAGTACGGAGTCGTTATCCTGCAGGAAAACGTAAAAGGCTTTGTCAGCAGCAGACATGATTTTCTGAGAAATATGTCCGGACAAATGCAAGGCGACGCTGCCTTTTTGCTGGATGTCAAGCAATCTGTTATCAGCGGAAATGACCCGTGCGAAACGGCGCTTATCATGGGCAGCGGACTGCGGCATGTGCATATTAGTGACATATCAGACGACCGCTGTGTCCTGCCCGGAAAGGGAGGTCTTGACTTCGGCAGATTCTTTGATACACTGAATGCCATCGGTTATGACGGCGATATAATAATTGAGGTCTATCGCAGCAGCTTCGGCAGGATTTCCGAGCTGAAAGAGGCGCAGATATTCCTGAACAAATACCTTAGTAAGGAGGAAACAAAATGAAATGTCCGTACTGCGGCTGCGAGGACAGCAAGGTTGTAGATTCAAGACCCACTGACGAGGGCGAAAGAATCAGACGCCGCCGGGAGTGCTTTTGCTGCACAAGGAGGTTTACAACCTATGAGGTGATCGAAACTACACCGATCATGATAATTAAAAGGGATAACTCGCGTGAGCTTTTTGACAGGGAGAAGCTGACTAACGGTATTCTTCGTGCATGCGAAAAGCGCCCCATCTCCCTCGATCAGATAGACAGCGTTATCGACAAGGTTGAATCCCGCATTTACAGCACAATGGAAAGGGAGGTTCCCTCCAAGACCGTCGGTGAATATACTATGGAATATCTTAAGGATCTGGACGAGGTTGCATATGTGCGCTTTGCTTCCGTATACAAGCAGTTTGCGGATATACATTCCTTTATGACGGAGCTGCAGAAGCTTCTTGACGAAAAATAACGGCCGCTGATAATATTTCATATTCGGAGGGATGGAATATGATTATTGACACACATGTCCACATCGGCAGAATTCTTAATTTCAATATGAAAAAAAGCGAAGTTCTGTATTCCATGGAGCGTTACGGCATTGACTACAGCATTGTTTCCGACATAAGAGCAGCTGAATTCGGACACCATCATGACCGGATTCCGAAAATTCTCCGCCGCAGTCAGCTGCAGTGCGCAGAAAGCGTTGTTGATTTTGCAAAGGAACATCCGGATAAAATCGGCGCCGCATTGTGGGTGCGCCCCTATGAGGAAACCGCAGATGAGCCGCTGTACGATTTCATTCGCAAAAACCGCAGATACGTCAAAGCGATTAAGGTTCACCCGTTCCATTCATGTGTGAAATTTGATTCCCGTCAGATGGAGCCGTATATTGACCTTGCGCGTGAGTTTTCTCTTCCTATTGTATCACATACGGGAGGCAGCGATGACGCTGCTTGCATCAGGGTTTACAATATGGCAAAACGCCACCCGGATGTAAATTTTGTAATGGTTCACATGGGGCTTGGCACGGACAACAACGAAGCCATATACCTGATCGGAAAGCTTGACAACCTGTACGGCGACACAACGTGGGTGCCGGCAGAAAATGCCCTGCGCTTTATCCGCCGCAACGGCCCGGACAAGCTGATGTTCGGAAGCGACAACCCTATCGACGGCAAGGACACATATCTGGACAACGGAAAGGGTCAAACCTCCATGTACCAGAAGTATTTTCATGAGCTGCCGCGTTTTCTGTCCCAGGAGGACTACAGTAAGCTTATGTACAAAAACGCTCAAAAGGTTTTTGATCTGGCATAAAACAGATTACACAGATAAATTATCAAATATATACCGGGCTGCCGTGTGGTACAGCCCGGTTTGCCCGACCGCTCGTTCAGAGTGATCGGGCTTTTTAAATAAATCGGGGTGCCAAGCGGCTTTAACGCTCAGCACCCTGAAATAATTTCAAGCAGTGCGCCTCTGACATGCGCACTTTAATTTTTTACGCTGCTGAATCCTCCTGCGAAGCAGGCTCTGCAGAGGATTCAGGCTCTGATACAATCGTTGTATCGACAACGCTCACATCCACCTGATACGTGCCGTAGCTCCAGCAGAACGGGAATTTGCTGTTAATACTGATAGTTACGGGCATTTCAGCAAAGCCGGTGAAATTGCCCTTCGAGGACATATCAACAACTGCTGTCAGGTTTGCAGCGGAAATACTGCTGATCTGATCCTTCGCTCCTATCAGGATAATATCGATGGATTTGGTCGAAACGGTTGCCTTTCTGTCAACGGCCTCGTTAATAACCGTAAAGCTCGAAAGTGTTATTTTCTTACTCGAAAGCTTAGTGGAATCGAACGTTACGTCTGCGCTTGTCACCTGATTAAGATTTCTGCAGCCGGACGGAATATTCAGATTAACTGTGAATTTGTTATTGCCGGAATTAACCGTCGAAAGGTCTATCGGATCAGTGCTTATCGTATCTGTAATACCCTCTGCATCGTCAGGAACGGCAATGCTTATCTCGGACGGCTCAACGATAACGTGATTGCTGTCAAATACAAACGAATCGGGCGAATTGATTATCGTCGGCACAATCTGCACCGTCTTGATATTAAGTATCGGTATAGTTGCAGAAACAGTCGTTTTGTCCGTATGAACGTATTCCTGGCTTATCTCGTTTCCGCCTACGTCGTAAAGAGCAATCCTCGCATCAATGGTTGTTGTCTCAGACAGCGGATTGTCAAAGGTATATTCTGCTGCGGCCTCCGAAATGCTGTTGACAAAGCTTTCGGCACCGGTGACCTTTATTGTCTGCTGCGCAAGAGTGGTCGTGGATGCATATTTTCCTTCCGCAACGCTGTCTACAACGATTTTGTCGGTAATATTAATTTCCTTCTCCACATATCGGTCAACATAGACCTCTATGGTGGAGGGAGAAACAGTTGATTCAAAGCTGTAGTCGGTCTTTACTCCTGTTTTCTTCGGAACAAGATTCAGCTTATATTTACCCGGTGACGTTACCTCAGATGTATCCGAAGCGGTAATATAAACATCACTGCTTGTAACGCCTGCGACAACAATAGCATTACCAGATATCTTTACCTCAGCTGTCATGTTCTCTGTATTGAAAAACTGCAGATCGTTTCCAAGCTCCGGCAGTGTAATCGGAATATCCGTAACGGTGAATACCGTCGTTTCCTGTGTCGTGGTCGAAACCATGAACCAGATGATAAAGGCAACAAGTATGGAAAAGACCATGACGAATTTATCGTTATAGAACAGCTTGCTGAAGCTGAATTTAGTTTTTATTCCTTTCATTCTTCTTCCCCTTCATCATGCCCGTAATGATCGGTATGCGGTCTGATTTTTCCGGATCCTTCGGAACAAGCTCCTCCTCAAGAGCCATGCTGAGAGTTTCACGGGTGTAATTGCGTGTGATTATTCCGTTTTTGGCTATTGAAATTGTACCGGTTTCTTCGGAAACGATGACAATTATCGCATCGCTGTTTTCGCTTATTCCGAGCGCGGCGCGGTGACGCGTTCCGAGATCCGCGCTGATGGAATTATTCTTTGTCAGCGGAAGTATGCAGCCTGCTGCAAAGACCTTTCCGTCACGGATCACCATTGCGCCGTCGTGCAGCGGAGCTTTGTTGAAGAAAATATTGCCTATCATAGGAACACTGGGTTCAGCGTCTATCATTGTTCCGGTGTCGATAATATCGCCAAGCTTTGTCTGGCGCTCAAAGACGATAAGCGCGCCGGTCTTCGATTTCTGGAAGTTGTTGGCGACCTCTACAACGCAGTTGATTGCCTTACGGACCTGGTGGACCTTTTCTTCTTCTACATTATTGTTGCCAAGCCCCATCCAGTATTTTCCGATACGGCTTCTGCCAATATGCTCCAGCGCGCTTCTCAGCTCCGGCTGGAACACAATGAGCACGGCAAGCACTGAAAACTGAAAAAAGGACGTAAACAGCGAATTGAGCATTTTCAGACTTAACAGTCCCGACAGGGCATAACACACGAGCAGTATCATAATACCCTTTACAAGCTGTTCTGCTCTTGTCTCTCGCATAATCTTTATAAGATTGTATATTATAAACGATACTATCAGAATATCAAGCACATCGGTAGCCTTGAAGGTGACCATAAGCGCTATGAACTGATTATATACCGCAACTATCGATTCCCACAATTTTTTCGCCCCCTGACGACTAAGTAACACAGGCTCGCCGTGCAGGCACACAGCTCCCCTATATTATATTTTAACATAACATTTTATTTTAGCAACAGTTTTTTTGAATTTATTTTTATTATTGCAAGCAGGAATAAATATATGGCACTGCAACAAAGAACGGTCACAATAATGCTTGTTTTCCCGGCTGCGCCGGTGAACCTGAAAAGCATACACGGGACAGCTGCACATAGGCATGGAAGCAGCATATCCGAAACAGGTCTTGCCTGCATTTTGCTGACCTTGATAAGCTTCCATACGCTCAGCGCCGTATTGAAAAGCTCGCTCAGTATTATTACCGAAATGACAGCCCATGTTCCGAACACGGGGACAAGCAGCAGCATAAGCACAACGCGCAGTGCGGAATCCACTGCATTGAATACAAAATAGCTTGTCTGCTCTCCAAGTCCCTTCAGCATGCCGTCAACTGCGCTGTCAAGGTACATCAGAGGCACTACCGGTGCAAGGGCTGCGATATACAGTCCGACCTCACTATTCCCGTAAAGTGCTTCGGATAGCTGACGGGAAAAGAATATCATTATCATCGCCACGGGCACTGAATATTTCAGAGTGACCCCGACGACTCTTTGCGCCATACGCTGCACCGCAAGGGTCCTGCCTCCCGCCTTAGCCGATGACATCTCGGTTATCATCAGCGTCGCAAAAGGAAGAATTACAAACGACGGGAATACAATAACAGGCATCGCCATGCCGCTTATCATGCCATAGCGGGCAAGGGCAGTTTTGCTGTCTGTGCCGCCGCGCACAAGTCCGGCAGGAATAAGCATATTTTCCACAGCCGCCAGCAGACTTCTAAGAGCAGAGCTTGCGGTGCATGGCAGATAAATCGGAAGGGCACGGCGGACAAGTCCGTCTTCGCGGCTTCTGCCCTTTGCAAAGGAGCGCACATCAATGGCATATACTATCAGGATGTATACAAATGAAACAGCTTCGGACGCGGTTGTTCCTGCGGCAGCATAAGCGCATGCGCGGCGTGTACTATGAGTGGGAAGCATTGCAAATGCCGCGGCGCAGACAGCGATTTCCGTTGCCTGCTCTATCATCTGCTCGACAGTAGGCGCAATAATTCTGCGGCGCGCAGTGAAATATCCTCTTGCAGCAGCGGAAACTGACATAAGCGGAAGCGAGGGAGAAAGGATCCTGATTGCCGGGACGGTCTGCTCGCTGCCGAGGAAAATACCGATATAGTCAGCACTGAAAAACATACACATAGCAAGCAGCGACGACACGACAAACGAAGCTGTCATGACTTTTTCGGCAGCATATGCAGCAGCAGGAGCACTGCGGCGTTCGGTCAGCTCGCAGACGAGTCTTGTGACCGTTACGGTAACGCCCGAGGAGCACACCAGAGCGAAAAACGCATATGCAGACAGTGTGAGCTGATACACACCCATACCCTCTGCACCGAGTCTTCCGGACAGCCAGACGCGCATGCCCATACCGGCAGCCCTCATAATCAGGGCAGCAGCAGCCATTATCATTCCGTTTTTCATAAATGTTCCCCTGATACTTATAAGATCGCTTCCTTTTCAGTGTGGAGTATGGATAATTATTTATTATCTTAATTATCTTCTATTATCTTCGGCTGACAACTGAGCGAAATCACAAAACAATCCGTCGGAGCCAGCAGAAACTTGCGGTAATACATAAAAACAGATGTCGCTACAAAACTACTATCTCGGCTTGCGCCGGGCTGATTTTGTAGCAGCCAATGGTTTTGTCACTGACACGGGGGAGGGCCACAGGGCTGCCGCCCTGAGTTCTCTCCCCCGTGAGCCCCCTCCCCTTACCCGCTTTCACCGCCCCGGTCTTAATAGCAACTCCACTCCGCCCCATGGCGGTTTCAGGCCGACAATTTTTTTCGTAATTGTATGCACGGAATTTCTGACTTAGGACGTGGAAACTATTTTTTGAAAAAATAGAACTGCTATTAAATATGGACGCGGCCCTTCCAAACAGCGATTGTCGCGAATCGGGTGCAGCGTCACGCTGCAGAGCGAAGCGGAGCTGAGCGATTGTCGCGAATCGACAGCACAGGCACTGTGCCGGCGTCACGCTGCCGGTGCCGATTTGCGTTGACTATTGATGAAAAAAAGTGTAGAATAATTAGTATGATTACTGTATAAAGGAGAAATCAGATGTTCAGGCTTGCACGTTTTCTTAAGGACTATAAACTGCAGCTTATTTTCGGACCGCTTTGTAAGCTTATCGAGGCGATCTTGGAGCTTCTCGTTCCGCTCGTAACAGCCGATATTATCGATAACGGCGTTAAAAGCGGCGATCCGGGCTACGTTCTTTCCCACGGTGCCATAATGATAGGAATGGGTGCCGCAGGACTTTGCTTTGCGCTGGTGTGCCAGAAATCAGCATCCATCGCATCCCAGGGCTTCGGAACAAAACTGCGGAATGCGCTGTTTTCGCATATCAATACACTTTCCCATGCAGAGCTTGACAGCATTGGAACACCGTCGCTTATCACAAGAATGACAAACGACATTAACCGCCTGCAGCAGGCTGTTGCAATGCTTATCCGCCTTGTCATTCGTGCACCGTTCCTCATTATCGGCGCAATGGTAATGACATTCCTTATCGACGTCCGGCTTGCGCTCATTTTTGCAGTTGCAGCTCCGCTTACGGGTCTTGTGCTGTACATTGTAATGCGCGCATCTCTCCCCTATTTCAAACGCATGCAGACGGGTCTTGACAAGGTGTCCCTGATATCCCGCGAAAACCTTTCCGGAAACAGGGTTATCCGCGCCTTCAATAAACAGAAAGAGGACGAAAAGCGCTTCGGAGAAGCTAACGACAGCCTTACAGCAACTGCCGTCCGCGGCGGAAAAATATCGACGCTTCTCAATCCCCTGAGCTATGTTATTGCCCAGGCTGCTATCATCGCAATCGTATGGTTCGGATCAGGTCTTGTAAATACAGGTGAGTTTACAACAGGTCAGATAATAGCCTTAGTAAACTATATGACGCTGATACAGCTGACTATGATTGTTGTATCCGATCTTGTCGTGCTTTTTACACGCGCTGCCGTTTCTGCGGCAAGAGTAAATGAAATATTCGATACAAAACCATCTGTAACGGAATGTGAAAACCCGTCTGACGATTTTTCTGACGACGCGGATGCTGTCCGCTTCGATAATGTTTCCTTCTGCTACAAGGGTCACGGTCTTGCACTCAAGAACATAAGCTTCACGGCTAAAGAAGGCGAAACTATAGGCATTATCGGCGGTACAGGCTCAGGAAAAAGTACGCTTGTAAATCTGATTCCGCGTTTTTACGATGCTGTTGAAGGCAGCGTTTACGTCTGCGGTCAGGATGTCCGGAAATGCAGCTTTGAGGGACTCCGCAGCAGAATAGGAATTGTGCCGCAGAAGGCGGAGCTTTTTTCCGGAACGATAAAAAGCAATCTCCTGCGCAGTAAGCCCGACGCAACCGACGGAGAAATTGAGAAGGCTCTGAAAATATCACAGGCATATGAATTCGTCAGCAAAGCTCCCGAGGGGCTTGAAATGCACATAAGCTCCGGCGGCAAGAACCTTTCCGGCGGTCAGCGGCAGAGACTTACTATCGCCCGCGCGGTACTGAGGTCGCCGCAGATACTGATACTCGACGACAGCGCAAGCGCACTCGATTTCGCAACCGACGCCGCACTCAGACGCGCACTTGCGGAGCAGACGCAGGGCATGACGGTATTCATGGTATCCCAGCGCGTCGGAACTGTGCGTTATTCCGATAAAATACTGGTTCTGGACGGCGGCGAGCTTGTCGGCACAGGAACTCATAAAGAGCTTATCCGCAGCTGTCCGGTTTACAAGGAAATCTGCCTGTCTCAGCTCAGGCGTGAGGAGGTGGAAAACGATGTCGGCTAAAAAGAAACTGCAAAAACGCAAAAGAAGCAAATCCCTGCAGCGGCTGCTCAGCTTTTGCAAACCGTATCGCGGAAAACTGTACGCCGCAATGATTTTCGCATTTCTGTACGTTGCGCTGAGCCTGACAGCCCCGGTACTCCTCGGTTATGCTATCGATAAGGCTGTCGGAAAGGGCATGGTGGATTTTGCCGGTATCGCCGTTCTGCTGATAATGGTCGGAGTCAGCGCCGGAAGCTCTGCGCTTTTCGGATGGCTTATGAACATGTTCACCTATTCCGTTGCCTACCTTACTACAAGGGACATGCGGCGAATGGTTTACAGCAAATTCAACAGCACACCGCTGTCCTATATTGACAGCAGTCCGCACGGAGACCTGCTCAGCCGACTGATAAACGACGTAGACGCAGTAGCTGACGGCCTTCTGCAGGGCATTACAAAGCTGTTTTCCGGTTCGGTCATGATAATAGCAACTCTCGGCTTCATGCTTGTCATAAGCCCACCTATCGCCCTTGTGGTGGTAATAATCACGCCGCTTTCAATGTTCGTAGCGGCATTCATAACAAGACTTTCGCAGCGCCAGTTCCGTGAACAATCGGAAATACAGGGTGAGCTCAGCACAAGGATAGAGGAATACATCGGCAGACAAAGGCTCGTAAAGGCTTTTTCATTTGAGGAGGATTCTGTTTCGGAATTCGAGGAAATAAACGAAAGGCTGAGAGTAAGCGGTCAGAAATCGCAGTTCTACTCCTCCCTTGCAAACCCGTCGACACGCTTTGTAAACGGAATTGTAACGGCAGCAGTGTGCATAGTTGGCTCACTTTCCGCAATGAACGGGGCAATTTCAATAGGTCAGATAGCAACGTTCATAACCTACGCAAACCAGTATACAAAGCCTTTCAATGAAGTAACAGGCGTTATTCCCCAGCTGCAGGCTGCGCTGGCAGGTGCAGACCGCGTTTTTGCGGTTCTCGATGAGCAGGACGAATATCCTCCCGACAGCGAATGTGAAGAAACCGAAGGCAGAAGCCGCGGCGAGCTGGATATAAACCATATTTCATTTTCATACAATCCCCAGCGTCCGCTTATAACTGATTTTACACTGAATGTTGACCATGCAAAACGAGTTGCCATAGTCGGTCCCACCGGCTGCGGAAAAACAACCTTCATTAATCTGCTGATGCGTTTTTACGACATACAGAGCGGCACCATTATGCTTGACGGCAAAAGTATTTACGAGCTTAAACGAAGCTCTCTGCGCTCGCAGTTCGGTATGGTGCTGCAGGACAGCTGGCTGTACAGCGCAAGCGTGCGGGATAATATCGCATACGGAAAACCCGACGCTACTATTGAGGAGGTCATTGCTGCGGCAAAGAAGGCTCACATCCACCGCTTTATCGAGCGCCTCCCCGACGGCTATGACACAATGATAACCGAAGCCGGAGATAACCTTTCCCAGGGACAAAGACAGCTAATGTGCATTGCCCGTGTAATGCTTTGCGATCCGCCGATGCTGATTCTCGACGAAGCAACAAGCTCCATCGATACAAGAACCGAAATAAAGATACAGCAGGCATTTTCTGAGATGATGAAGGGACGCACAAGCTTTATCGTAGCTCACAGACTGTCAACAATCAGAGAGGCTGATATAATACTTGTCATGAAGGACGGAAACATCATCGAGCAGGGCAGCCATGACGAGTTGATTGCTGCCGGAGGCTTTTACCGCGAGCTTTACACAAGCCAGTTTGCCCCGAGCGCATAATCCTTGCAATCAATACAGAAAATAAACAAAACCATACAAACGAAAGGAATGTTCATAATGTCAAAAAAAGCATTACAGCTTGCGTGCCTGACCGGTGCGCTGTGCATAGCACTGTGCGGCTGCAGCCTGAATATCACAGGAGGCGGCGAAAGCAGCGGTGAAGCTTCGAAAAAGAACAGCACCTCAGAAAACAGCAAGAAAAGCTCTGACACCGATAAGGAAGAAAGCTCAAAGGATGAGGAAAGCTCCGGAGCAGAGGAAAGTTCTGAAGCTGAAAGCAGCACAGCTCCGAAGGATGAAAAGCCTACTCAGGAGAGCGCAAACGCAGCCTATGCGAAGGTTGTCGAAAAGCTCCTTGAAGACTGCGGCAAGCCTAAGGTGCAGAACAGCTTTCTGAACGGTGTTGCTGTCGTCAGGCTTATAGATTTTGACGGCGACGGAATAAAGGAGCTCTTATGCGTATATCCCCAGGAAAACGATATGTTCGCTAACAAGCAGGAGGTTTACGGCTATGCCGACGGAGAGGCTGTTTCACTTTTCAAGGATCGCGTACAGAACTGGGGCACAAGCGTTGACCCGTTTGTTGAATACATTGAGGGAGAAAAAGGAGCATATATTCTGACGGATTACCGCTCCACCATGAGCGAAAGCAAGGGAACGTGGGTTACCTTCAAAAACAACCAGCAGACAACCGGCATGAGCTTCTACACAAACGCGCCGTCGTTTGATTCCGGAGAGGGTCAGGGCGCTGAACTGATCTACAAAATCGACGATAAAAAACTGGAAAAAGAAGAATTCGACAAGGCAATGGACGAATTCAACAAGTCCGGCGAGGAAAAACGCCTGATGATATCAGTCACCGACGACAGCACTGTTCTTGAGGAAACCGAAGCCACATTGAAAACTCTCGGCGTATCAATTTAACAGAAAAATAATACGAGCCATAACGGAAATTTCCGGAACAACCGGACTGACCGTTATGGCTTTTTTCTTGTTGCCACATTCCGTTTCTTTCGCATATTATAAGGTGGGAGGAATGGTTATGGAAAACAATATCTATATCGTCCAGAGCGGCGATACACTTTATGATATCGCAAAACGCTTCAATACGACCGTGGAAGCGCTTGCACATTACAACGGCATTGCCGATCCCAATGTTATTAAAATCGGACAGATGATCCGCATACCGGAGATGGAAGACGGAGAATGTGTACCGATACACATTATAAAAAGCGGAGATACTCTGCAGCAGATAGCGGATATGCACGATACGACAGTACACGAAATCGCACGGCTCAACGGCATACAAAATCCCGATTATATCGAAGCGGGTCGCGTTTTGCGGCTTCCGAAGGACGCAAAATACAACTGTTACCGGGTTGAACAGGGCGACAGCCTGTGGAAAATCGCACAGAAATACGGTGTTACCGTTACGCAGCTTATTAATGAGAACAGACTAAAAAAACCGTCACTTATCTATCCCGGTCAGATAATAAGAATACCAGTATAAAATGAATGTACAAAGCAGAGGTGAACAATATGGAAAAGTTTTATTTCGTCGTATCCTCTGTGACCTACGCAATGAAGGCGCAGCGGTTGCTTTCCTCCGCCGGAATAAAATCGGAAATAAAGCGCAGTACACGGCGAAGCACTGAAAAAAGCTGCAGCTATACTGTAGGCGTAGCTGCAGCAAAGGCTGCTCAGGCAGAAAGAATACTTGCACAGCATTCAGTTAAGATTCTCGGCAGAAAGGACGGAGACTGAATCAATGATATATCTCGACAGCAGCGCAACGACTTTTCCAAAGCCCCAGAGGGTACAGCAGGCAGCGGCAAATGCAATGAAAGGCTCTGCAAATCCCGGGCGCAGCGGTCACAGTCTTTCTCTTGCGGCAGGACAGATCATATACCGCTCAAGGCTCACAGCAGCGCAGTTCTTTGACATGGAGGACGAAACGCGCGTTATATTCACTCCGGGCTGCACCTTTTCCCTGAATACAGCAATAAATGGTCTGCTGTCAGACGGCGGGCATGCTGTAGTTTCCGAGCTCGAGCACAATGCGGTAATGCGTCCACTTGAAGCACTGCGCAGCAAGGGAGTGAGCTTCAGCACAGCGAAGGTCTACCCCGGAGATAACGACAGAACGGTAGATAGTTTCCGCCGCTGCATCAATGTCAATACAAAGGTCATAATCTGCACCCACGCTTCGAACGTCTGGGGAATACGTCTTCCGATTGAGCGGATATGCGCCCTTGCACATGCATACGGGCTGAAAATAGTCGTTGACGCTGCACAGTCGGCAGGCGTGCTGCCGCTTTCAATGCAGGAGGGATTCGACGTAGTCTGTGCCGCCGGTCACAAGGGGCTGTACGGTCCCATGGGTACAGGACTTATGCTGCTGTCGCAGGACATGGAGCTGCCGCCGCTGATAACAGGAGGCACCGGCAGCAATTCAGCTTCTCTTGTACAGCCAACTGAGCTGCCGGACAGGTTTGAAAGCGGAACGCCGAATGTATCCGGAATAGCAGGTCTTGCAGAGGGTATACGCTTTGTGCAGAGCAAGGGACAGGAAAAACTGCTGCATCATGAAATGTCCCTGATACGCTATGCGTGGCAGATGCTCAGCGGCATGCGCGGTATTCGTCTGTATACGCCGGAGCCTGACGAAACAAGCTTTGCACCGGTTCTGTCCTTCAATATTGAGGGAATGGACAGCGAGGAAACCGCCGGGGAGCTGTCAAAACGCGGAATTGCCGTCAGAGCAGGTCTGCACTGCAGCAGCGCCGCTCATATTGCTGCAGGCACAATTGATACGGGAGCTGTGCGGCTTTCCCCCTGCGCTTTTACTTCAAAAAATGATATGGTGCAGACCGTCAGGGCTGTAAAAGCTTTGGCAGGTGCATAAAAAAAGGCGTTTCAGGCTTTTGTTTCCTGAAACGCCGAAGCTGTTTTACAGTACATGCAGCGGAGTAAATCCGATATGATCACATGCGATAAGACGATAAAGTATGCCGTCGTGTTCGCCCTCAAAGGCACGCTTCGCAGCGCTGCCGCCGTGAATATGTCCATAAAAGCACCGCTGCACACCGAATTCGTGCAGAACATCGGTTATTTCATGACATTCCATGCCGTTATAAATCGGCGGATAATGCAGAAATGCTACGGGTGTATATCCCTCGCGCACTGCGCCCTGCAGAGATGTTCTGAGTCTGCCCGCTTCGCGGTTCAGAACCTTCATATCGGCATCGGTCTGCGCGTCATAGAACCATCCTCTCGAGCCGCAAAGCGCAAGCCCGTCGCGGATGAAATAATTATTATGCATTATCTCCATGCTGTCAAAGCCGGATTCCCTCAGAAAGCGATCCATCTTTGCCTTTGTCGTCCACCAGTAATCATGGTTGCCCTTTACAATCAGTTTTTTACCGGGCAGAGCATTGATAAATGCGAAATCCTCAGCAGTTTCCTCAAGGGTCATTGCCCAGGAAATATCCCCGGCGATAACAACGGTGTCGTCCTGTTCAACAAGGCGCGTCCAGTTATCGCGGATACGATCCGTGTAATTTTCCCAACCGCGGAACACATCCATCGGCTTATCAACGCCGAAGGACAGGTGCAGATCCGCAATGGTGTAAACCGCCATATCAGTTGATACCGAGACCGCTCAGAACCACCTGCGGCATTTCGTCAACCTCACACTGCAGGCTGAAGCGCTCCTTAGCTTCCTTCAGCGCCTTGAGCGGAGCCGGAACAGGAGTATTTGTCTTATCTGACAGAGCCTGAACAGTAGCAAATTCGTCCTCGGGAAGTGTTTCCTCTGTAAGTGAGGACAGAACAGCGCGTGAGAACTTATAGGGGCTTGCAGTAGAAGCGATGACCGTCGGGGTCTTGTCGCCGGTATTTCTTACATACTGCTCATAAACGTCAAATGCAACGGCGGTATGGGTATCGCACAGGTAGTTTTCCTTAGCGTAGATCTCGCCGATAGTCTTCTGGGTCTGCTTATCGTCGCAGCAGCCGCCGACAAAGAGGTCTGTAAGAGCCTTTTTGGTTGCGTCGTCAACTGTGTAGCAGCCGTTTTCAGAAAGCTCCTTCATCCACATAGCAACCTTTGCATCGTCGCCGCCTGTGAGGTGATAAAGAAGTCTTTCAAGGTTTGAGGATACAAGAATATCCATTGACGGAGAGATGGTTGTGTGGAAATCTCTTTTCTTATCATAAGTACCGGTTGCGATAAAGTCAGTCAGTACATTGTTTGCATTGGAAGCGCAGATAAACTTGTTTACCGGCAGTCCCATATTCATAGCATAGAAGGAAGCAAGGATATTGCCGAAATTACCTGTGGGAACTGCAACGTTTATCTTGTCGCCGGGAACAATACGGCCGGCATTTACCATTTCGCAGTAAGCTGAGAAATAGTAAACGATCTGCGGCAGCAGTCTGCCCCAGTTGATGGAGTTTGCGCTGGAGAATATCATATTGTTTTCAGCAAGTGTGCTCTTGATATCAGCATTCGTGAAAATCTTCTTAACGCCAGTCTGAGCGTCGTCAAAGTTACCCTTGATTGCAACAACGCTGACATTTTCACCCTTCTGAGTAGCCATCTGACGCTTCTGCATGGGAGATACGCCGTCTACGGGATAGAATACCATAATCTTTGTTCCGTCTACGTCGCAGAATCCCTCGAGAGCAGCCTTACCTGTGTCGCCGCTTGTAGCAACGAGAATTACAGCCTGCTTGTCAGCGCATGTCTTTTTAACGGACTTTGTCAGAAGATGCGGCAGGATCTGCAGAGCCATATCCTTGAATGCACATGTCGGGCCGTGCCAGAGCTCAAGAACAGCAGCCTCGGTAGAACCTATATATACGTAGGAAATAGGAGAAGGATTGTCGCCCTCGAATTTTTCGGCATCATATGCAGCGTCAACGCTTTCGCTGATTTCCTCTGCAGTGAAATCGCCGAGGAAGTCGCCCATGATTTTCTTTGCTCTTCCCTTGTAATCCATAGCGCAGAAGCTCTTGATATCCTCAAGGCTGTACTGCGGAAGTGACTGGGGAACGAACAGACCGCCCTCATCAGAAATACCCTGTGCAATAGCCTGCGCAGCGGTAACGACCTTTGTTTTATCCCTTGTGCTGTTGTAATTCATACTGATTTCCTTCTTTCCTTTGATTTAACGAATGATCATTTCAGGTTTTCGGTAAAAAACCTGTACGCATTGTCAAAAAAGACAGCGTCAGCAGCAGCTTTGCCGAATTCATCCTCAAAAAGCTCATAAAGCCCCGGCATTGAGGCAATTCCCACGATATCCGATGGTATATCGGCGCCGTCAAAATCAGCACCCATTCCCACCATCTGAGGGCCGCCCTTTTGCATGAGGTAACCGGTATGCTTTATTATATCATATTTACTTGCATTTGTCTTGTTTTTATTCAAAAAATATTCGCAAAAATTCAGTCCGGTAATTCCGCCGGCGCATGACAGTGTTTCAATCTGGCTGTCAGTCAGGTTCCTTGGGTGGTCGGTCAGCGCTCTTGCATTTGAATGTGAGGCTGCAAACGGCTTTTCGGACAATTTCGCTGTGTCAAAAAACATTTTTTCGCCTGCATGTGAAACATCGACTATCATCCCGAGGCGCTGCATCTCCATTACCACATCCTGTCCGAAAGGTGTAAGACCTCCGTCAGTTTCCGACATAATGCCGTCGCCGAGCTCGTTTGTACCGTTCCAGGTAAGCGTCATCATGCGCACGCCCATATCATACAGCTGCTGCAGTCTTTCCGGCCTGCCGCCGAGAACAGCTCCGCCCTCAACGGTGAGGATAATCCCCCGTCCGCCGGACCTTGCAAGCGCCCTTATATCATCAGCGCTTTTCAGCCACTTGATATCAGTGCCCGAAATCTGGCTTCCCAGCAGCTCAACACAGCCGCAAAACAGCTCCCATGCCGCATCTCCTCTGTATTCATCAGGTATCCACACAGCAAGGCACTGAATATAGGTATCAATGCCGTCAGTCTTATTGAACGAAATGTGAAAGCTGTCGTCAAACAGCGTGCTTTTTTCGGTATATGCGCGGTACAGCGTATCGCAGTGCATGTCAAAAAGTCTCATATTACCTCCGGAAGAGTGTTTCACGCTCTGCAAAGCGCAACGAGGGCTCTGCCCTCGACCTACAAGCCTTTGAAGAGGCTTGAGCTAAACTTTTTTATTTTTGGGAAAAATAAGGTGCAATCGCGAATTAATAATAATAGCTTTCAAACGGTGCTTCCAGCATAAAGGCGTTTTCTATATGGTTGATATCCACTACAATTCCCGTTCTGTCGTCGCACACGACCTCAATGACGTCAAACCTCGGTGTCAGCTCAAATTCATTTTCTTGCAGATAGAGCACAGCTGTGCGGATCAGCTTTTTCTGTTTTTTCCTATCCACCGCCTGTGCCGGCCTTGATATCGAATTATGCGCCCTTGTCTTGACCTCGGCAAAAACAATATATTCCGCGTCTGACGCAATAATGTCAATTTCTCCGGACGAAGTGCGGTAATTTCTTTCAATGACTTTATAGCCGTGCTTTTGAAGAAAGGCAGCGGATACATCCTCCCCTGCCCTGCCGCGCCTTTGTGCCGGAGTACGCTCAGGCATTCTTTTCCCCTCCGAGCAGTTTTTTCAGGAACGACGGACGGTGAATTCCGCAGGGGCCGTATTTCAGTATAGCCTCGCGGTGCACCTTTGTACCGTAGCCCTTGTGCTTTTCAAATCCGTACTGCGGGTATTTTTCCGCAAGCTGAAGCATCAGCCTGTCACGGCTAACCTTTGCAAGGATAGATGCCGCGGCAATCGATTCGCTTTTTGCATCGCCGCCAACTATTGCCGTACAGGGAATGGAAAGCGACGGAGCTTTGTTTCCGTCAATCATAGCAAAGTCAGCTTTGACGGAAAGTCCCTCTACCGCGCGCTTCATAGCAAGCATATCTGCCTGCAGGATATTAAGCTCCTCTATTTCCTCCACGCTGGCGCTTGCAACACACCACGCAACAGCATTTTCCTTTATTTCATCAAAAAGCTTATCACGCTTTTTTTCGCTCAGCTTTTTTGAATCGTTCACGCCCTCTATTACAAGTCCATCCGGAAGAATAACGGCTGCCGCAAAAACCGGACCTGCAAGCGGTCCTCTGCCTGCCTCGTCAACTCCGCATATTGCCTTGTATCCCTGAGACGCAAATAAAGCCTCATATTCTAACATCGGGATGATCCTCCGCTCTGTCGATAGTCAGTTTACCGAGCACAGCGCCGCGGAATTCATCAAGAACCGCAGATGCGGCGCGCTCCGTATTGATCTCGCCGCCGGAAATAAGCATTCCTCTTTTCCTGCCGACAAGCTCCAGTATTTCATAACCCTGTGCCGTTTCTATTTCGTCAAAGCTGAGCTTATATCTTGCACAAAGCGGATCCGGATAATTGTTTCTCAGGTATTCCAGCAGTCTTCCTGCAAGCTGCTCGGTATCGAGTATATCATCCTTTACGGAGCCGATGAATGCCAGCTTTTCGCCGACAGACGGGTCGTTGAATTTCGGCCACAGAACACCGGGGGTATCCAGCAGATCGAAGCCCTTTCCTATAGTATACCACTGGTTGCCTCTGGTAACGCCGGGGCGATCCTCCACCTTAGCACGGGTCTGCTTTGACATTCTGTTGATAAACGACGACTTTCCTACATTCGGAATGCCAACGACCATTACCTTTATTGTCCTGCCCGTCATACCCTTATTATTCCATGCTTCTATACGATCGGAAAGCACGTTTTTCACTGTCGGGATAAAAGCATTTAAGCCCTTGCCTGTTTTACAGTCAAGAGCTATTGCTGCTATATTCTTTCCCCTGAAAAGAGCAAGCCACTTTTTCGTCTGGGCAGGGTCTGCCATATCGCATTTATTGAGTATGACAAGGCGCGGCTTGTTATTTATTATACTGCGAAGGTCGGGATTACAGCTTGAATACGGTACACGTGCGTCAAGCAGTATTGCCACAGCGTCAATCAGTCTGAGCTGTGACTGGATCCTCCTTCTTGTTTTGGTCATATGACCTGGGAACCACTGAATTGATTGTAATTCTTCCATAATACTCCCTGTCTGCCGACGGCGGAAATCAAGAATACACGCTGCCTATCTTATTGAACGGGAAAACGCGATACTCCGCCTTACCTATAATATTATTGAGGGGAATAAGTCCGATATCGGTGCTCCGGCTGTCAAGGGAACCCTCACGGTTATCACCCATTACGAAAACATAGCCCTCCGGAATAGTCTCCGGAATTTCCATGGGATGGTGTATACGGCGTGTTACGCCCTTGATATAAGGCTCGTCAAGAATTACGCCGTCTACTGATACCTCTCCGGAATCATAATTGATGGAAAGCGACTGTCCGCCGGTTGCGATAACGCGCTTTATAATAGGCTCATCATATGAGCTGCCGTGAGAGATAACAACGATATCCCCGTCCTTCGGCGTATACATAAAGCTGGAAATGATAAGTCTGTCACTATCGACAAGCGTATCCGTCATTGATGAACCGCTGACGGTGACCTGTCTGTATACAAATGTCAGCAGGATAACAACTGCAATAAATGCAATAATGAATGCGTTTGACCAGTCAAAAACAAATGATGTGAAGTTAAAGCTTTCTTCTGCTTCTTCGTCGGCTTCTTTGCCGTTCTTCCTTTCTTCAGCTTCGGACTGTTCGGTGCTTTGCTGTACCTCTTTGACCTCATCTGTTTCTGAAACGTTAGCCTGTTCTGTTTCCTTGATATCGGACATTCCTGACACCTCTTTCGTTAAAACTCGGCACATGCCCTTTCGGGTCTGTCTGCAAAGGCGATAAGCGGCTGAACCACAAAAAACACCTTGCCCTCTATTACATTATCGCTGTAGCTTACGCTTTCGCTGCCCTTGAGAGCTACAATGCTGCTGCTCTCTTTTTTCTTGACTCTGACGCAGAAATACCTTCCTCCGTCATGAATAAGCGCAACGTCGCCGCGCGAAAGGGACTCGGCTCCGCCGCTGGATGCAACAACGCTGACAGGGCTGCCCTTGATACTTACGCCGTCAACACTGCGTACCGTAAAAAAGACATTGAAAAAGACTGTGCCAACAAGCAAAACTAAAATAACAAATGTGAACCACCCGTTCGCACTGCGAAGAGCCGCAAGGTGGTCAGACATATCATTATAGAATTGTGCAGCAGTTTTTCTGTGCATTGAGCTATACATACGACTCACCCTGACAGCAGATAGCAAAAAAGGGACACACGTCCCTTTTTCCGGTTATTATTTGATCTGTTCCTTAACCTTGGCAGCCTTGCCGACTCTGCCGCGCAGATAGTAAAGCTTGCTTCTGCGAACCTTACCGTGTCTGACAACCTCTACCTTGACAACGTTCGGAGAATTCACCGGGAATACTCTCTCAACGCCAACACCGTAGGAAAGACGACGAACTGTGAATGTCTCAGCAACACCGCTGCCTCTGCGTGCGATAACGGTACCCTCGAACATCTGGATTCTTTCTCTTTCACCCTCGCGGATGTTTACGCTGACACGAACTGTGTCGCCGATTTCGAACTGCGGCTTCTCCTCTTTGATGGATGAAGCTGCGATAGCCTTAAGTGCGTCCATTTTTTATTCCTCCTGTTTTCTGTAGACATTCATGCCTTCCGGCAGAGGACTGTCCGTTTCAAAGTACGGGTTTCCCCGAGCTCTGAATCCCATCACAAGTGACGGCTTCAAAGACCTAATAATTATATCATATATAAAAGCAAATTTCAAGTACTATTTTATAATTTATTAAACAAGGGTTCTTCCGTCACAGTAACGGCAAAGCAGCATATCGCCGCCGGCTTCGCGGAATACCGCAGGAAGGTATTTTTCCGATGCGGTTATACATTTCGGATTGCAGCAGCGGATGGGATGCGTCGGCATTACCCTAGCGGCGGTTCGTCTGTTGCCGGACTCAAGCATGCGGATCATCAGAGCCATTCTTCCGTACATTCCGTAGACCGTCTGGATAAAGTATTTTGCGCGCTCGTCGTAATCGACCTCAACGTCTATCTCATCAACTCTCGGGAGCGGGTGCAGGATACGCATAGTCTTTTTAGCCCCTCTGAGCTTTTCCTTATCAAGAACAAACACTCCGTTCTGGCGGCGGTATTCCTCCTCGCTTGCAAAGCGTTCGCGCTGAATACGGGTCATATATAGAACATCGAGCATAGGCATTGCCTCGGAAAGGCTGGGCACCTCGACATATCCGCAATCGGATGAATTGATAATATCTTTGATATACTGCGGCACTGTAAGCTCAGGTGTAGAGATAAGTACAAAGCGGTTGCCCTTGAAGGTGGACATTGTCTTTATGAGAGAATGGACTGTTCTGCCGTTTTTCAGGTCTCCGCAAAGACCGATGGTAAGATTTTCAAGTCCGCCCATTTCATTGTATAGTGTAACAACATCAGTAAGCGTCTGGGTCGGGTGCAGATGTCCGCCGTCGCCCGCATTGATAACAGGTGAAGCACTGTACATAGCAGCTGCAGCCGCAGTTCCCTCCAGAGGATGGCGTATTGCTATAATATCTGCATAGCCGCCGACAACGGTAATGGTATCCTTAAGGCTTTCACCCTTTGATACCGAGGAATTCTGTGGATTATCAAAACCTATTATACTGCCGCCCAGACGAAGCATAGCTGTCTTGAAGGACATCTGGGTTCTAGTTGACGGCTCATAAAACAGAGTTGCAAGTATTTTCCCTCTGCATGTGTCCGAATAATCGGCAGGGTGCAGACGAATATCGTTTGCAAGGCGGATAATATCAAGCAGTTCCTCATGCGAAAGGTCAGCAAGGTCTACAACGTGCTTTGTTTTCATACGATCACCTTTTTCCTTTATTCATCATAATGATTATAACAGCTTTTTCGTCAAATTGCAATGTACAATGTAAAAAGGGCTGCCGGAGCAGCCCTGTGAAATCAGTTATTATTGAAAAGAGAAATAATATCCATGTAGCTGTCGTCGCTGTCGCCGCCCGAAGACTTCTGGGGAGCAGGACGTGAGGAAGTGCTCGGAGCTGATGTTGCAGCGTTAGGATATACCGGAGCTGAGCTCTGCTGGGGCTGCGGCTGCGGTGCAAACGGATTGTAAGCCGGCTGAGCAGGCTTGGAAGGCTTGGGCTGCTCCTGAGGTCTGGTAACAGCGCCGAAGCGTGACGGTTCCTGCTTTACCGGAGAACCGTACTGAAAGGGAGATGCAGGCTTTTTATCATCCTTTTTGGGGATAGGAGCATATGCATCCTGGGTCGGGAAGCCTGTTGCGATAACGATAACAGAGATTGCATCCTCCATTTCGTCATCAAGAGCAGCACCCCAGATGATGATTGCGTTTTCGTCTGCCTGCTCGGAGATCATTGTGGAAGCCTCCTGGATCTCGTCGAGTCCGATATCCGGTGAAGCCTTGATATTTACGATAAGACCCTTTGCGCCCTGGATAGATGTACCGAGCAGAGGGCTTGTAATAGCGCTCTGAGCAGCGATTTTTGCCTTATCCTTGCCGTTAGCAACGCCGACGCCCATGAGAGCATAGCCGGCATCTTTCATAACGGATGTAACATCGGCAAAGTCGAGGTTTACAAGACCCGGGATAACGATAAGGTCTGTGATGCTCTGAACACCCTGACGGAGAACATCATCTGCTGCAAAGAATGCATTCTGCAGAGTGATTCTTTCCTCGCTGATGTGCTTGAGTCTTTCATTCGGGATAACTATAAGTGAGTCAACATGCTGACGGAGTCTTGCGATACCGGCCTCAGCCTGTTCCATTCTGCGCTTGCCTTCAAAAAGGAAGGGGGTTGTAACGATACCTACGGTAAGGATGCCCATTTCCTTTGCAACCTCTGCAACGATCGGAGCCGCACCTGTACCTGTGCCGCCGCCCATACCTGCGGTGATGAATACCATATCGGTACCCTTGAGAACCTCTGCGAGCTGCTCTCTGCTTTCCTCGGCAGCCTTTTCGCCTACCTCAGGCTTTGAACCTGCGCCCTTGCCGTGAGTGATCTTCTCACCTATCTGCATTTTCATTGTAGCCTTGGAGCGTGCAAGTGTCTGTGCGTCTGTATTGATGGAGATGAAGTCAACTCCTGATACATAATCAACCATGCGGTCGATAGCGTTTCCGCCGCCGCCGCCTACTCCGACTACTTTAATCTTAACGATGTTATCAATTTCTGTGTTTTCAAATTCGTAAGGCATTGTGCTTCTCCCTTCATATTTATATCTTCCGGTTTGACCGATAAAGACATTTTTCGTTTTATACAGCTATATATAATTTACCACTTTTCATGATTGATTTCAATATAAACAAGAAAATTTTTGATATTTATCAATTTACGTCATGAAACGGCAAATATTTCATATTTTTTGTACATTTCCACAAAAGTGATTATGCGTTCACCTTATGATTTTTATTCCCAGGTGCCATCTTCATAACCGCCGTTATCTCCGGTATCGCTGCCGTCATCGTAGCCGCCGTTATCTCCGGTATCTCCGCCGTCATCATAACCGCCGTTATCTCCGGTATCGCCGCCGTCATCGTAACCGCCGTTATCTCCGGTATCTCCGCCGTCATCATAACCGCCGTTATCTCCGGTATCATCAGTGTTGCCACCGTCGCCGGTATTGTCATAGCTGCCGTCGTCACCGGTGTTTTCTCCGGTTTCGCCGGAATCATCAGTTCCGGTATCTCCGCCGTCCTGATCGGACTGTGAGCTTTCCTCTGTCTTGCTTTCTTCGGAAGGCTTTGAGCTTTCCTCAACCGGCTTCGATGCTTCCTCTCCGAGCTTCAGGTAGGATTTTCCGCCCTCGGGCGAAGCAAGGGAAACATCCAGTGTACCGAGATCAGTATCCTTGACATTTTCATTAAGTATAGCAGCCGCAGTGCGCAGCTTGTAATCAAGGTTTTCAAAACCTCCGATAATGACCTTGAAGCCTTTTTCCCTGATAAGCATTATCCTCGAATGATCCTTCAGGTCAACTGTCCTGATATCGCGGATTCCGTAATCCTTTATTCCAACGATAATCTTGTCAAGATATTTTTTCAGGTTTTCATCACCGTATTCTATGTATGAAGCAAGCTTTACATTTTTAAGGCTTGCCCCGAGAACTGTCGGAACATTATATTTGCTCTGATCGTTTATCTCTATAATCTTTCCCTTTTGGCTGAGAACAATGAATTTTCCTCCGCTTTCAACTTCACTTGCCGGAGTTGCCTCAGCAACGGTGATCGTTATCTTATTGAAAAGATGCTTATCTATTGAAACCTCTTCGATATATGCAAAGTCGTCCTTTATCTTTTCAACACCCGGTGAGGTCTTGCACAGAAGAAGGTTATCACCGAGAACGATTTCAGATGAAGCAATGATCTTATCAGTATCATATCGTGTTTCACCCTCAACGGTTATTTCCTCAATCTTGAAGAACACCGTCAGAGAAAGAACTACACACACCGCAGCAAGCACGGTAAGAGTAATCACACCCAGCAGCACCTGTCTGAGCCTACGCATATAGGGGCTCATTGGCTTTTTAGCCGGGGCGAGAGGCTTATCCGGTTTTTTAGGCGCCTCTTTTTTAGGCTTATCCAGAATCTTTTCAGCTTCCCTGTCAATTTCCTCCTGCGCCATCGGTTCCTTTTTCTGCGGCTTATTCAGCCGCAGCTTTGCTTTGGTCTGCTCCTCAACAGGCGTATTTCTGCCGCCCTTTCTGCGCTTGGATTTCTTTGGGAAGGATGCCGGATTTTCTCCGGAGCGGAAAGGCTTTTTCTTATCCTTTGCAGAACCCTTGACGCCGCTGCCGGAAGCACCTGTATTCACTTTTCGCTTTTCAGTTTTGCCGTCGGAAGGTCTGTTGTCCATTTTATTCTCCCTGTTTTTTAATACTCAGCTTACAATTATTTCTTTGATTTTCTTTTCCTGTCCATTGCAAGAACTTCTATTATCACGGCGTAAATACGCTTTGCAGCGTCGCCCACCGCCATTTTCTTAGCATTTTCGGAGTATTCTTTGAGCCTTTCGGGGTCGCTCGCAAGCTTATCAATCTCTTCGGTAAGCTTTTCCGGAGTAAGATCCTTTTCCTCGATCATTACTGCTGCATTCTTTTCCACAAGAGCCATTGCATTATGATACTGATGATTTTCCGCAACGTTCGGTGACGGGATAAGTATCGAGGGCTTGCCCTTTACCTGTATTTCGCTGAGCGTTATCGCGCCTGCCCTTGCAATTACAACATCCGCTGCCGCAAGACAGGTAGGCATATTATTGATATATTCCCTGATGTCAAGATTATCAGCCTTTTCAAGATCGGCTCCCTTTTCACGAAGCAGATCAGGGAACCACTTGCCATACTGACCGTATGCATGGATGTGCTGATATTTTCCGTCGGAAGCGCTCCTTGCGATTACATCCGCAAGGGATTCGTTTATTATCCTTGCTCCGAGAGATCCGCCGAAGGACAGTATTACCGGACGCTCATCAAGTCCGAGCTCTGCTCTTGCCTTCTCACGCTCAGCAGTAAGAATTTCACCTCTGACAGGATTTCCCGTTTCCACAAATTTGCATTTGCCTTTGAAATGCTTTTTTGCTGCCGGCATTGCGAGCATAACCCTTGTCGCATGCTTTGCAAGCATCTTGTTTGTAATACCAGGGAAAGCATTCTGCTCATGGATGAGAGTAGGAATGCCAAGCTTTGCAGCGGCACGGATTACAGGTCCGCTGACATAGCCGCCGGTACCTATGCATATATCAGGCTTGAATTCCTGAATGATCTTTCTGGAGTCCCTGCCTGCGTCAATTGCTTTTTTGACAGTAACGATGTTTTCCCCTATTGCCTTCGGGGTCAGCTTTCTTCTGAAGCCCTGCACCGTTATTCCTCTGAATTCAAAGCCGGCGCGCGGGACAAGACGTTCCTCCATGCCGCCCTTGCAGCCTACATAAAGGATCTCTGCATCAGGCTGTTTTTCTCTTACATATCCTGCAATCGCGAGCGCCGGATTGATATGACCGGCTGTGCCGCCGCCTGCAAAAAGTATCCTCATAGCGATGCACCCCTTATACCTTTTCCAAATTTGACGTTCGTGAAATTGACAGCACTATGCCCATCTGTGCCATCAGCATAATGAGCGAGCTGCCTCCGTAGCTGAAAAACGGAAGGCTGATACCGGTATTCGGCATCCAGTCAGTAATAACGAGAATGTTCAGTATGGTCTGCAGCCCTATCTGCGCGGACAGTCCGATTCCGAGCATTGCGCCGAACGGATCCTTTGCGCGCTTGGATATCGTGATACCTCTCCACACAAGCAGTACGAACAGCAGGAGAATGAGCACAGCTCCGATAAGTCCCAGCTCCTCGCATACTACAGCAAAAACGAAGTCATTCTGAACCTCGGGAATATACATATATTTCTGTCTTGACTGGCCAAGCCCCAGACCCCAGATTCCGCCGGAGCCTATAGCGTAAAGCGAATTCCTTGTCTGATAGGTATCCTGCCAGAGATCTTCATTTACATAGGTAAGTGCCATTCCCCAGCCGTCAAGTCTCTGCATAGCGTAGCCGAGCTTGTCGGTAACGAGAAGAACAAGCACTACAAGCGCAACAATCACACCGGCAATAGCAAAATATCTCTTGCGGACACCGCCGATGAACATCATGCATGCGCCGAGAAGCGTCAGAATAACGATACCGGAGTAATGCGGCTCCAGGAAAAGCAGGATATCGCATACGCCGAGAACAATGACAGGAACGAGAACGCCCTTTTTAAAGGTATGCATCTCCCTGAAATTAATGGACGACCAGTGTGCAAAGAACAGTATGACCGCAAACTTTGCAATTTCCGATACCTGAACGTCAACAGGTCCTAAGCGGAACCAGCGCTTCGGATAGCCTCCTGTCAGCAATACACCGATCAGCAGCGCAACCACCACAATCATAATGATTGGCGCAAGCTTGTGGAAATGATGATAGTCGAAATACGAAACAAACATCATTACCGTAAAACCGATAAGAGCGAATATGCTCTGTCTGACAAGATAATTCTGGCTGTTGTCAAGATAGGCGAGCGCAGAAGGATAGCTCGCCGAATACATCATTATTACACCTATTATTACAAGAGTGCAGACCAGGAAAAGGAATGTCATATCCATTCCGAGTCTTATTGAAAACACTCTCAGTCTCTTTTTAACCTTTTTAAGTCCTTTTCCGCCTTTATGCTCCCTCAGCTTCGGAGAAGAGCCTTCTCTTCCCTCATGAGCAGGAAGCTTTCTGGCAGGTGAAGATCCGTTTGCCAATATCTCACCACCACTAAGTAAAAATCAAACGGCAGACTCCGGCGTATCAGAAAAGGCTTCTTCCGCCGAGCATGACCATTGCCAGTACGGCAGTGCCGCACACGATCTCAACAATGCTGAACACAGTCACGATCTTGACCTCTGACCAGCCGCACATCTCGAAATGATGATGTATCGGGCTCATCTTGAAAAGTCTCTTTCCGTGGGTCAGCTTGAAATAAGTTACCTGGAAAATAACCGAGAACATCTCGGCAATATAGACAAAGCCGATAAGGGGAATGAATATCTCCATATCGAGTCCGAAAAGAAGCGCACAGATATAACCGCCGAGGAACAGCGAGCCTGTGTCTCCCATAAATGTCTTTGCGGGATGGAAATTCCATACAAGAAATCCGAGACAGCCGCCTGCAAGAGCTGCGGACATTATCGACAGTCCCATTCTTGCGCAGTATCCCGATACCAGGATAAGGAATATTGCAGCAAAGAAGGTTATCGAACCGTCAAGGCCGTCAATCCCGTCTGTAAGATTCACTGCATTTACAAGACCGACAATAAGAATTGCCGCGATCGGGTAATACATTATGCCGATATCGATTTTTCCGAAGAAGGGAATAAATACATCCGTGCCCTCACCGAAGAAAAACATCGTTGCAAGGTACGCTGCCGCAACCAGAAACTGCAGTGCGAGCTTCTGCTTGGGAGTCAGTCCGAGATTGCGCTTTTTTGCAACCTTTACATAGTCGTCAATAAAACCGATAGCGCCGAAAGCAGCAGCCATGAACAGTCCGGCAAATATCTTTGCGGTCTGCAGCGTTGTTTCGGGTGGGATGCCGTCCCTTGACGAGAAAACGTAATAAAGAATAACGCACAGCGATGTTACCAGAATGCTTGACACTATGAACATGAAACCGCCCATAGTGGGTGTTCCCTGCTTGCCCTTGTGCCACTTGGGACCGATTTCGAGAATAGTCTGACCGAAATGAAGCTTTCTGAGAAACGGCACAAGCCATATTCCGAGAAGTCCTGACACAGCAAAGGACAATGCCGCCGCGATGATCGTCCAAATTCCTGACATTAATTATCCACCCTCCGTGCTTTTGCACTGTCATTTTTCACCGGATAAAACCCAAGCAGCTGACCGAGCAAAGCGGTGAAAAGCTCTTTTGCCTTCTCCGCAGCCGCAAGATCCGCTGCTTATTCTTTTTAACTATACTATTGTATCAGATTTTTTTCCCATTGACAAGCCCCGAAACGATATTCCTGCAAAAAAATCATTCGGCAGCGAAGAAATTAAGCACAGACGCCATCGGCATACCAGTAGCTATAAGCACTCCGGTGCAGGCAAGCACATCCTCGACAGTATAACGGCTGCTGTCAAAACTGAGTCTTGACAGTATTCCATTGCCGATAAGGTCGCAGCTTATCCTTGTACCGTCGCTTGTCATATTCCTGCATGCCACGTCAGCGCCGTAGTTTTCTCCGGAAAAGGTCAGGACATCGTCACCGTCAGCACCGAAAACACGCAGTGCGTTTTCGTATGATGTAACTCTTTCCCTGAACTGGGCAAGTCTGTCTCCGGAAATACAGCAACTTTCATCAAAGACTACCGTATCGGCAACTGTATCCTCCGGACAGTTGACATCAAAGCCTTCGCTTTCGATAACAAAATCCGTATTTTCCGAAAAATCATCAATCACGGTATTGTATGTGCAGTAATTCATGATCTCAGAGATCATCTGTGCGAGCTTCTCGCCGTTTTCTGTTGCAACCAGTATCACCCTCGGGCACTGTACGGTCTTGATACGGTTAGTCATATTGCCACCTCCGTTATTCTGTCTTTACATTATATGGTTATCCTGATTGAATACAAGCGTTATTACCGTGTAGGGCTCAACTTCCTTACCCGGTTCGATATTCTGTGATTTTACGTAGGACGTCGAATCCTCAAGCGATGTGCCGACTATGCAGATATTCAGATCGTTCGTCGTTGCAAGGAAATTAGCGTCGCTTATGCTGCAGTTTTTGAAGTCAGGCACCTTGACCTTCTGCTTTCTGCTTTCCTCGTCGGTATAGAGAACTACCTTACCGCCCTTCGGAATAGCAGTATATGCTACCGGGTTCTGTGCTATGACAGTATCGCCGCTGCCGACGATATCCGCCTTCAGTCCGTCACCCGAAACTGCCCTTTCGGCCTCCTCACGGGTCATACCCTCATAAACGCCGGTAGTAGCATTGAGAGCCTTAAGCTCCTCATCGGAGTAAATGCGCTCAATTCCGAGATACGGAAGAACCTCGCTCATGATATTGCGGAAGCAGGGACCTGCAACAGCGGAACCGTAGTAGTTGATATCCTTGTCAGGAGTATCGAAATAGCACAGCAGCGCAACCTCAGGGTCATCACAAGGAGCAATGCCGCAGAAGGAAGCGATATAGTCCTTTGAAACATTACCGTATTCGTCAATCTTTTTCTCGGATGTACCGGTCTTGCCGCCTATGCGGTAACCGGCAACGTAACCGTTCTTAGCACCGCCGGAAATTGCGTTTTCCTCCAGGGTATCGCACATATGGCGGGCTATGGACTCACTGATAACCTGGCGCTTGACCTTGGTTTCAGTGGATTTTACAACATTTCCGCTGCTGTCCACGATCTGTGATACAACATACGGCTGTACAAGCTTTCCGCCGTTTGCAATAGCGGCACACGCTGTAACCATCTGTATGGGAGTGATCTTGAAGTTCTGACCGAAGGAACCAACCGCAAGGTCCATAAGACCCATGCCGTATTCACCGCCGGGAGTATTGAACCATACGCTGTTGCTTTCGCCGGGAAGGTCAATTCCGGTTATTTCGGAGAAACCGAAGGCAACAAAGTATTCGTAGAATTTCTTTCTACCGAGGTCAAAGCCCATCTGCATAAAAGCAGGGTTGCATGAATTGCACAGCGCCTGCTCCAACGTCTGGTTGCCGTGACCCGAGCTGTCCCAGCAGGAGATTGCCGAGGCTCCCTCAAAGGGCGAATATGCACCGTCGCAGTTATAGCCGCTCTTTTTCTCAACGCCTTCGGAAAGAACTGCCGACGCAGTTACCATCTTGAAAACGGAACCGGGGATGTAGGTATCACTGACACCCTTGTTTCTCCACTGTGCCTGCAGAGCTTTACTTTCAGCCTCCGCCTGCCGATCTTCGGGGAGAGCGTCAATTTCCTTCTGCTTTTCCTCGCTTGCAATGGTAAAGGGATCGTTGTTGTTGTAGGATTCCTCACATGCAAAGCCGAGGATTGCTCCGGTCTTGACATTCATCAGAATAGCGCAGCCACGGTTTTTGACCTTGAATTCCTTCAGTGTCTGGCGCACATATTTTTCCATAATACTCTGGATATTTTCGTCTATCGTCAGAACAACGTTATATCCGTCGGATGCCTCTATCTTCTGCTCATACTGGTACGGCATGGGGCTGTTGAGCGCGTCCTGCACAACGACAATTCTGCCGCTGTCGCCGCTGAGCTCCTCGTCATATTCGTATTCAATGCCCGAAAGACCGTTTCCGTCCGAGCCTGTAAAGCCGAGTATAGAGCCTGCGAAATTATCATGAGTATAGAAACGCTTGTAGTTTTCTATCAGATCGATAACACCGCTGATCTTATTATTCTCGCTGATTTCCTCGCAGAATTTCAGCACCTTGTTTTTGGTTTCAACATCAACCTTCCTTGCAAGGACCTCATAATATGAATCGTTATTATGACTCATTTCGAGTATCCTGCTTTTATCAACGCCGAGTATCTCCGAAAGTCCCTTTGCGACTATCTCCCTGGAATTCTCGTCATCCTTTTTGAAATTCGCAGGAGCAAGAACGACATCCCACACACTTATGCTCTGCGCGAGGATGTTTCCGTTTGCATCGTAAATGCTGCCGCGCTTTGCCGACACGGTCGTATCGCGAAGCTGCTGGTCAACAGCCCTCTGCTGCAGCTCCTCCGCCATATATACCTGAAGATAGAACAGTCTTGCAAAAACAATACCGAAGCCGCAAAGCAATATTATTATCAGTATAGCGCTTGCCCTGCGCATAAGCGTAGCGGTAGCTCCTTTTTTTGCCAATGACGTCATCTCCCTTCCTTTTCCCTTTTTGTGCCTATAAGGCAACACCGCACGCTTATCCATGCAGTGTTGCCTTATCAAGCCACGCCCCTGTATACATAATATTTCGTTATTGATAAATTTAGACTATGCAAAAGGATATTTTCCTTCTGACGCCGCAGTATTACAGAAACGCTCCGCTGAATGCGTCAAGAATCGCCGTAAAAACGGTCGCTGTGTTTTCGTCGCTGAGAATTTCGCCCTTATCTCCGTTTGACAGTGACACAAACTTTTTCTGTCCGTTTACTGCCGGAGTCATGCCGAGCTTACTCTCCGCATATTCCTTAACATAGTCGTCCGTAAGCTTGCTGTCTATCGTAAGCCTGTACTGTGCTTCCTCATTCTGAAGCTCGGTAAGCTTCGCATTCTGCTGCTGGATAAGGTCGTTTACCTCGTTAAGCTCAGCATTGAACTGTACAATTGTGATAGCAACCGCAGCAACAATAACAGTAAGCAATGTAACGCTGAAGATCATCAGAGGATTCTTTTTCCTGCGCTGAGCCTTTGCAGAAGAGCCTCGGCTGATGCTGATGATCTTGCCGCTCTTTTTTCTTTTTTTGGATCTTTTTCCCGAGACGGACATATTTATCCTTTCTGTTTCATCAAAAACAGAAAGGTCATAAGCCTCGCTTCTGTTGTCAAATCCCACGATCGGCACCCCTTCAAATGTTTTTCATACCCTGTTCCTTAAAGCTTTTCGCAGCATCTCAGCTTTGCGCTGCGGCTGCGCGGATTCATCTCAAGTTCCTTTTCGTCAGCCTCAACGGGCTTTCTGTACACAAGTCTTGCAGCCGGTTTCCTGCCGCACACGCATACCGGGAAATCCTTCGGGCAGATGCACCCTGTTCCCCACTGAGCCATGCGCTGTTTTACCATTCTGTCCTCAAGAGAATGGAATGTAATAACCGACAGCCGTCCGCCCCTTTCAAGGCTCGCAAACGCACCGTCAAGACCGGTCGAGAGCCTGTCCAACTCTCCGTTTACGGCAATTCTCAGCGCCTGAAAGGTTTTCCTTGCAGGATGCTTGTCATGCCGTTTTGCAGGCGGATAAGCCGCCTTTACTATTTCAGCAAGGCGAAGAGTCGTCGTAATGGGTTCCTTTTCCCTTTCGCGCTCTATTGCCCTTGCAATATTTTTTGCATATTTTTCCTCGCCGTAGCGTGATAATATCGTCATCAGCTCCTGAAAGCTGAGTGTATTCACAAGATCGGCAGCAGTTGTGCCGCTCTGGCTCATTCTCATATCCAGCGGTGCGTCCACATGATAGGAAAATCCTCTTTCACCGCAGTCAAGCTGGTGAGACGATACACCGATATCAAGAAGAACGCCGTCAAGCCCCTGAATTCCGTATTCCTCGACTATCTGAGGAATTTCAGAGAAATTCGAACGAACAATCGTTACCCTTTTGTCCCCTCCGAACCTTTCGGTCAGAACGTCGATTGCGGTAGGGTCCTGGTCAACGCAGAACAGTCTGCCGTTATCTCCGAGCCTTTCAAGTATTCCGGAGGAATGACCGCCGCCGCCGGCAGTACCGTCAAGGTACACGCCGTCAGGCTTTACGGAAAGTGATTCTATCGTTTTTTCATAAATTACGGGAATATGTGAAAACTCCATATCATTCACCGTCAGATGCCGAGCTCGCCGAGAATCTCAAATGCCTCATTTGCAGGAAGCTCACGCTCGTACTCATCCCACTTGTCCTTGTCCCATATTTCAACCTTTGATCCGACGCCGTTTACCACAACGTCCTTGTCAAGGCCTGCATATTCGCGCAGATTCTGCGGCAGGAGCACTCTGCCCTGCTTGTCAGGCTCGAGCATTGCTGCAGGAGAAAAAAGCACACGCTGCAGCACGGCAGTTTTGGAAGCCGGGAAGGAAGCGATCTTGCGTCCGAGTTCCTCCCAGTCCTTTTCTGAATATATAGTTACATTGGCGGTATCAAGTCCTTTTGTAGCGTAAAAGACCCCGCCAAGCTCTTCTCTGAACTTAGCCGGAATAATGACCCTGCCTTTAAGGTCGATATTATGTTGATATGTACCTATCAGCATATCCCTTACCCTCAAAAAATAAGTTTTCCACCATTTTTTTAACACTTTCAACCATTTTACGCCACAAAGTATCACGAAGTGACACTCATTACATTTATTATAGCCTATATAATATGAAAATGCAAGGTAATTTTGAGGTTTTTTCAATTTTATTATCCGACAGGCTTTTATTTTCTTATCGGGAACGTCAAAGGAAACCCATAAATAAATAATTATTTTCAGGAAATAATAACGGTAAACATTTACATATTTTAATGATTTTCGTAAATAATATCAAAAATGAAAAAAGCCGCCCGAAGGCGGCAGTTCGCATAAAGGAGCAGATAATAATGGAATTTCTGACAGCATTTTTAATCGGCGGATTATTCTGCGTAATTGCACAGATCATTATCGATAAAACAAGCCTGACGCCGGCGAGGATACTCGTAATATATGTTGTATCCGGCGTGGTGCTGACAGCCGTCGGGCTTTACGAACCGCTTGTCAGCTTTGCAGGTGCTGGTGCGACAGTTCCGCTGACAGGATTCGGGTATTCGCTTGCAAAGGGCGTTGAAAAAGAGGTTGCCGAACGCGGCGCACTCGGAATCCTGACGGGAGGTCTTTCATCCTGTGCCGCAGGCATTGCCGCCGCTGTTTTCTTCAGCTGGGTTTTCACGATATTCAAAAAGCCAAAGGCGAAATAAGTAAAAACAGATTAACTGAACACAAAGTTTTGCAAGTCTTTTCAAAGGCTGCATAGTCCTGAGTCGCCCAAAGGATGTGTCCTTAGGGTACAGCGACTCCCGCCGCGATCCGCAGGGCATGAAAAACAGATTTTTCAGAAATCCCTCGTGCTGCAGGTAAATCAAAAAAACAGTCCGTCGGACTGTTTTTGAGAGGGGACGCCCTGAAAAAAGGCGTCCCATTATTATATTTACTAATAACCACCCTCGCCGCAGCAAGGCAGCGAACCAGAAACCGTAAATAAAAAGCATTGCCTTATTATTCATCCGTTAGGCCGCCGGTAGAAATTACCCATGACCTCCTCGGATTTCATAACGTTAATAAATGCTTTGGGATCTTCTTTCTTTATCTTGGATACAACACGCCTGATCTCGTCGGATGAAATAACAGAATAGATCATCTTTCGCTCGGCGCCCATATACAGACCCGTACCCTTGAAAAGTGTTCCGTCGTGGTTGGTGTTATTCTTGATAACAGCATAAACCTCGTCGGGCTTTTCGGTAATAATGAAAAGCGTTTCCTTCTGGTACCTTTTATATATGATCTGAATTATAAGCTTGGACACAAACTGCAGGATGATGGAATACATTGCGCCCGTCCAGCCGAATAACAGCCCCGACAGTGCAAGCACTACGCAGTTGCCTGCAAAAATATAATTCCATGCGTCCTTGCCGTAGCGTTCTGAAATGAATATCGAGATAAAATCCGTACCGCCGCTGGTCGCATTGCTCAGAAGGCATATGCCAATTGCAGTGCCGCCGAATATACCGCCGCAGAGCGAACAGAGAAGAATGTCGTTCGTAACATTCAGATTCGGAATAATATCGGCAAAAACAGAACTCAGAACAATCATCAGAAGGGAATAGATCGTGAAACGCTTGCCGATGAATTTGAAGGATATCAGCGCAGGTACGGCATTGAGCGGAATATAGATCAGCGACAATGCAACATCCGTTCCCGTGGTTTTAAGAAGAATCTCCTTGGAAAGCAGAGAAACGCCTGTAAAACCGCCGGCAAGAAGTCCTGCAGGATGGATAAAATTACTGATTGAAAACCCGTAAACTCCTGCGGCAACAATTATACATATAATGTGCCAGATTTCCCTGCCGATATTAATCTTCTTCATTTTCATCAGCTCCCCTGTCGGTCAAAGCTTAACCGTCAAAGTCGTCGTAATCATCTCCGCCGTCGAAGCCGTCATCAATGAACATTTCATTCTGACGCATACGCATGCGCAGTCTGTCCTTTTCTACGGCATCCGAAAGGATATCCTTGAATTCCCTGCAGTGTTTGATATTTTTGATAATAAGAGTGGGGTTCGTCTTGTCGTGGGAATAGACTGTCAATGTGCCGAGTCCGAACATTTTCTGGAACATGGTTCTTGTCATTGACATATCAGTAACGCGGTACATAAGTATCTCGTTTTCCTCGCTTTTGAAGAATCCCTTTTCTATTATTATCTTTTTCTGCGTAAGAATGTATTTTGTAAACGTCCACGGAATTCCGAAGAAGCCCCAGCGTTTACGCTCACGGGTAATTTCTCCGGGAAAAGCGTTTTTCGGTTTTTTCTTCGGCTCCTCTGCTACTTCAATCTCCTCTTCCTCTCCGGATTCAATGAGCTCTTTATTCTCTTCAGCCATCGGAAACATCTCCTCTGTTTGATTATTTGTTTAAGTCAAGAACGGTGTTCATGCGATTCTGTGGGAAATAATCATTAAAAAATCCATATGCCGCATCGGGATAAATAAATGCATCACCACACGCAATACCTTTATTTATCATATTTTCAATAATTTCGCGCCATTCAGATTTCCAATATTTTCCGAAAACTAATAAATAACACTTTAGCATACCTACTGCTTCGCTTTCGGATATGTATTCATCAGCCTCGTCCTCGTCCATTTCTTCTTTTTCTTCGTCACTGCACAGCGGATCGTATAATCCTGCCGCAAATTCCACCACCATACGGAAAAGAGCCGCCGACAAATCGGGCGCATAGAAAACTGCTGTTCCAGCTCCGACCTCATCACAGTAAAATACCTCATTCGTCTCCTTGCTCCAAGCATAGAAGGCATTGCCGCCGAGTCTGCCAAAAATAAAAATATTATCAAGCTTTAGCCAGTCAAAATCCTCAAAATAGGTGTTGCCGTTTTGCCACTCCGGTATTTGCGGCAGCCAGATATATTTTCCGCTTTCTCTGTCGGTATGCCCGCCCTGCACAAGCTCATTGAATATCTCAGTATTTACCAACGAAGACCCCTCCGGTTTCATTTGTTTTGTTACTTTGGCTTTTAAGCTCTACAGCGTATCAAGCCGGATATCATCTATTCAAAATGGAGGGTAAGATCATGGGGTGCAGAATAAATCCACACTCCACTCTCCAAACTCCACACTTAAAAATCAGTCACCGAAGCAAATGCCGATATTCTTAGCATCCTGAATAATCGGGCTGTCCACCGGTACACCCTTAAGCTTGCCGGCAACCTCTGACAGCGGAACGGGTACAATCTCGCCATTCACAAGAGCCGTCATATAGCCGTATTTTCCTTCAATAATAAGCTGTGCGCACGCAGCACCGTAGCGTGTGGTAATGAAGCGGTCGTATGCGTCGGGGCTGCCGCCTCTCTGGAAGTGACCCGGAACGGTAACTCTCGTCTCCTGACCGGTAGCCTCTTCGATTTCGTGCGCGATCTTGTAGGAAATGGACGGATACATAAGATTAGCTATTGCTTCCTTCTTCTTCTTTTTCGGAAGCTCTGCAATTTCCTTGGAAATAGCACCCTCGGCAACAGCAAGAATAGAGAATGTCTTGCCGCTCTTTGTTCTGTCCTTTATGCAGTCGATAACCTTATTGATATCGTAAGGAATCTCCGGCAGAAGGATAACGTCGGCGCCGCCTGCAATACCTGCATACAGTGTGAGCCAGCCTGCCTTGTGACCCATGCATTCAACGATGAATACACGTCCGTGGGAGGTAGCCGTGGTATGGATGCAGTCTATTACCTGGGTTGCAATGTCAACTGCGCTCTGGAAGCCGAAGGTAACGTCCGTGCCCCAGATGTCATTATCAATAGTTTTCGGCATTGAAACAACATTCAGTCCCTCTTCAAAGAGCATATTCGCACTCTTGTGGGTGCCGTTGCCGCCGAGAACAACAAGACAGTCAAGCTTCAGGTCCTTGTAGGTCTTTTTCATTGCGGCTACCTTGTCAACGCTGGTTTCGTCGTCGATTACACGCATAAGTTTGAACGGCTGACGTGAAGTACCGAGAATAGTGCCGCCGCGCGTAAGGATTCCGGAAAAGTCCTCCGGCTGCATCAGACGGTATTCGCCGTTGATAAGTCCGCGGTAGCCGTCGATAATACCGTAAATCTCTACCTTTTTGCCGTAGTGGTGGTACAGACCCTTTGCAAGACCTCTGATTGCAGAGTTCAGACCCTGGCAGTCACCGCCGCTTGTAAGAATACCTACTCTTTCCATAATAGTCACTCCTTCTGTAATAATTCATAATGCATAATGCAAAATTTATAATTTTATTTTGCCCTGGGTGCACCAAAGCAATAATCATCCGGTGAAAAACAGTAAAACGTCAGAAGCATCATACTTCCCTGCTGAGCAGATCCTGCATTACATTATAGTATGTCACCACACTGTCCTCCGGTCCGTTATGCAGCCGCTTGAACACCTTCGAAACCGGCGCCAGCGTTCCGCCGCCGGGCTTTGTTATAACGGGCTGATCCTCTTCCGGCACCCATTCAAAGCCATACTGCCTGCAATAACCCCTCAGCATTGTTTCTCCCAAAAATGCTCCCCAGATCAGAGCCATTGACCACATCTGTCTTTCTGTCGGTCTGCTTTTTGCCATGTCCTCATAATAGTACTGCAGTATTTCCTCCAGAGCCGGAATATCCTCCGGCGCAAAGGTAAAGCTTTTACCAAACGAGGATGCATATTTCACCGCAGTTTCGTACAGATTCTTTATTTCCACATTTTCAGCCACTTACAAAACTCCTTTTTAGTCGTTCGTTTTAGGAGTACCTGACGCCATCATGGGCTTAAAACGGTTCTCTTCCTTTTCGACTGTGCGCTTGGCAGCAAGAGCCTTTTCAGCCATATCGGAAAATTCTCTCTGACAGTTGTGTATGGTTTTACCCCTGCGGTCAAGCAGCTCATATGTGGTATCGGGCAGCTGAATCCTTGTATTGAGCACGTCCTTAAGTACAGTTTCCATTATTCCGAAGGAGCGCTCCTTCAGACCCTCGTCCTCAATCGGGAAAACAAGCTCCACACGCTTGTCAAGATTCCTCTGCATCCAGTCAGCAGAACCCATATACACCTTCCTGTCGCCGCCGTTTTCAAAAATGAAGATACGGCTGTGCTCGAGAAGCTGTCCGACAACGGAGCGAACGGTAATGTTTTCGCTGATACCCTTGACACCCGGGACAAGGCAGCATATACCGCGTACAACCAGCTGAATTCTGACCCCTGCCTTTGAAGCCTCATACAGCAGACGGATTATTTCGGGATCGACAAGTGAATTTATCTTTGCAGTAATGCCGCAGGGCAGTCCGGATCTGGCATTTGCAATTTCGTTTTTAATCATTTCCTCAAAGAAGGAACGCAGACCAGTGGGTGCGACCTTCATTTTGTTATATACCGGCGGAGTGCTGTAGCCCGTAATAACATTGAACAGGGACGACGCATCCTCGCCGAACTGCTCGTCGCAGGTAAAAAGACCTATATCGGTATAAAAACGTGCGGTACTGTCATTGTAGTTACCGGTTCCCATATGCAGGTAGCGCCGCAGTCCATCCTGCTCACTCCTTACCACAAGAACTATCTTGCAGTGGGTCTTCAGTCCCTGCAAACCGTAAATAACGTGGCATCCGGCTTTTTCGAGCTTTTTCGCCCAGCCGATATTGTTTTCCTCGTCGAAACGAGCCTTAAGCTCTACCAGCACAGTGACCTGCTTTCCGTTTTCTGCCGCCTTAATAAGCGCTGCGATAATCGGGCTATGGCCGCTGACACGGTACAGGGTCTGCTTGATTGCAAGGACATCAGGATCCTTGGCAGCCTGATTAATGAACTTGATCACGCTGTCGAAGCTTTCGTACGGATGGTGAACCATGCGGTCCTTTTCGCGTATAGCCTCGAACATATCGTCGTAGCCATAAAAATCCGCAGGCGGCGTAACGGGCGTTATCGGGCTGAACCTGAGCTGATCGAAACCATCTATGCGCGCGAACTTCGAAAGGAAGGTCAGATCCAGAGGACCCGTAACTTCGTATATTTCGCGCGGACCTACGTCAAGCATATCAATAAGGAAGCTGCGCAGGGCTTCGTCGCATTTGGATATTATTTCAAGCCTTACCGGGTCTCCCCGCTGGCGCTTTTTCAGAGAATGCTCAATTTCAACCAGAAGGTCGTCTGCTTCCTCGTCGATATCAAGGTCACTGTCGCGCGTAATGCGGAAGGGGCAGTATGCCTTGATCTTGTACAGCTCAAAAAGGTTTTCAAGCCGGCTTATGATTATATCCTCCAGAAGCACAAAGCTTCTGCCGTTGTCGCTCGGTATTTCAACATATCTCGGAAGAATGGACGGAACCTGAACGACAGCGAAGATATCCTCCCCGTCGCCCGAAAGCCTGACTGCAATATTCAGGCTTTTGTTTGCAAGCAGCGGAAACGGTCTTGACGTATCCACAGCAAGCGGAGTAAGAACGGGAAAAATAAATTTATCAAAGTATTTATCAAGCTTCATGCGCTGATTCTTGCCGAGATCCTCAACGGGGACAAAGCGCAACCCACACTTTTTCAGCGCAGGCAGAAGCGAACGGTTGTAGCAGGAATATTGTTTTTTTGCAAATTCGTGTATTTTTTCCGTAAGGCAGTCAAGCTGCTGCCCTGCAGTCATGCCCGATTCATCAGGCTGTCTGCCCTTCTGAGAATGCAGCCTGTCCATGACCCCAGCTACCCTGACCATAAAGAATTCGTCAAGATTCGAAGCCGTTATCGCCAGAAAATTCAGGCGCTCAAGAATAGGGTTATCCTTTTCAAACGCTTCCTCAAGAACCCGTGAATTGAAATCCATCCAGCTGAGTTCCCTGTTATGGAACGGAAATTCCGGAGGAGTGAAAAGCTTTGAGGGTCTGAGCTGGGCCTTGGAAAGCTTCTTTGGCTTTTCAGCTTTTGCCTTTCCCTGGGTATTCCCCTTGTTTTTGACTTCTTCTTTTTTCTTGTCGCTCATAAACTCACCTTCACATAAATAATTCGGTGTAATTTATATTATTATAACAAATTCTATTTGATACTTCAATGATTTTTCGGATATTATTGTTAATTTTTTTGACAATAAAGAAGCTTCCCTGCACGGCTGAACGCACAGGGAAGCGGGGTCATTATTCAGTGTGAAATATCACTGTCTGTATTCATTTATCAGGCGGATAATAATGTCATAGAGCTTTTCAACCTTATAATCGCCGATGATGGGCTCAAGATGAGAGTCGCCGATATTGCTGTCATCCGTAAGGAATACATAGCTGCCGCCGGTCATGATAGCTGCCGCACGTCCGAAGAGCTCGGTTTCTCTTTCACTGTTTGAGGATACAACAGGAATTATGCGTATACCCTTCTTCGCTGCCTGGGCAATTGCCGCATCGAGCTGCTTTACATCTTCCTCGTGGGGAGGAGCGTCAAAAATCAGGAACGCAAGCTTTACGCTGTCATCCGACCAGCTGCTGTTCATGGTTTCGTCAAGTATCTGTGCAACTGCCTCCGGAGTATCTCCGCCGCCGGTTGCGGTTTCGTAATTAAGCAGCTTCTGCAGCAGATCAATATCCTTTGTAAAGTCATTGCACTTGGTAACGTAGTCGTCGCCTTCGTCTCGGTAGAAATTAACACTGTAGCTTGTATTGTCTGTTCCTATCTCACGTGCTATTGCGGAAAATTCGCTCTGCAGGAACAGCATTTCGTCGGACATTGAGCCTGTCGCATCGACAATGAACATGATCTGTGCATCATCGGATTTCTTTCCGCCGGGCTCAAAGGTCAGTTCCATTTCAGTAGTACCTGCTTTTTTGTTTTCCTTCTGGTTATTGGTCTGTGTGTCGCTGTCGTCGCTTATTTCAACGCCCTGGAGCTCCACGGGATAGCTTTCTTTTTTGCCGTCGCGCTCCAGTACGACGTTTTTGGCACTGTCTGACGAGAATAGGTAAACCTTGCCCTGATAGTCGGTAACACCGCTCCAGAGTACGCTTCCGCCTTCGTCCGTAAGCTCGGCATGTACATTTGCAGCAGGCTTTCCTTCGCCATCCTTGACGGTTATCATTACTCTGTCAGTAGGATCAAGACCGTATACAGGAAACCCGATTTTTCCGGATGCAACAAGGTTTGTAAAAAAGCCCCAGTTGGCGTTATCCTTCCATTCGCCGGCAGTAAGCTGACCTGCCTCGGGAAGGGATGTCTGTGTGCTGCCTCCGTCAGCAGGCGGAACCTCTGCAGGTTCTGTCGGTGCAATGTCCTCTCCGGCAGCACCTTCTTCAAGAGTCAGGCTTTTTGCTGTTTCGGACTTATTGAACTCAGCTGCGCCCTCTGTTGCTCTCGGGGCGTATTCATCTGCGGCATCACCTGCTGTATCTCCGGCAGTGCCGTAGCTCTTTACCGAGCCTGAACCGTCCACTGTAGCAGCCGTTTCGTTAACCTGTGCAGCACAGCCTGCAAATGAAGCAAGGACTGCAATTGTAAGTATTGAAGAAATTATAGCTTTGGTTTTCATAATGAATACCTCCGTTTTCTGTTTTGGATTGTTTTCAATAGTATAATCCGCTTTCAAAACAAGGGTTACAAAAAACATAAAAAAATATAAAAATTGCCGCAGCTTTTTTTGCTGCGGCAAAACTGTATCCATTTTTATTTTTCAATCTCAGATATCTGCTGCTTTGCAGTCGTTGCAGCGTCGCTGATCTTTTTCAGATAGCCAAGGGCTTCAAGCTTGTTGTAAACAGCATCGGCTATTTCCTTATTATCCGTCTGGTCATATTCGTATGTATCCAGTCTGAGATAATGATCTCCGAACTGCTTCTGCATAGCCTTGTCATAGCCTGAACCGCGTCCGGTTTCTGCAATGACGACATACTTGTCACGATGGGCATTCTGATGATTGACCACTGCCTTCTGTATTTCAATCAGATCCTTACGCGGCAAAAGATCCTCACGGCCGAAATACAATATCAGTACATCATCACGATGGGTTTCCTCTTCCTGCGAAAACAAGCGCGTATCCACTGCAACAGTCTTGGGCTCAGAAACCTTGTTTTTTGAAAAATAGTACTCATATTCATCCTCACTCAGCTTTTTCATGCTGATGGTTCCCACTTCATCTTCAAGGGTACATTCACCGATTTTAACATTCGGCTGAGAGGAAAAATTCACTGACTTGTCATCATTGGTCTTAAGGCTGATAGCAACAGGATCTGTTCCCTTAGGAAGTTCAAGTTTTTTCGCCGTCAGGATAGGATAAGCACCTATGCGCGCAGCCATCGTATACATTGTTTCTCCGCGTATACCGTTGTTTACAACATCAATCTGCAGCTGCTTCGAACTGAGATTTGCATTTGAACGGATATCCTTGTTAATATCTTCAAAAAGCTTTTCATTAAGCTCTGTTTTCAGATTCGCCGGAAGCGTACCTGTTTTTGTGCCGAGCATATATTCGTCACCCCAGCAAACTATACGCGGAAGCTCATTATCAACAACAGCTTTTACCTTATCAATCTCAACCTTTATTTTTTCTTCCTTTTCGCGCTTTTCCTGTCTTATCTGAGTCTGCTGTTCGTTGAACTCACTGGCTCTCTTGTCCGAATCGATCTTTTCAAAAATAAGCAATCCTCCGAAAACAAGAGCTACCACTATCAGGATAATAACTCCAAGAAAAGTATTAAGACTAAAATTCCTACGTTCCATTAATAATTCACCCTCATGTCAAACACATAAAATAAAACCTGTCAGAATCCGGAATAATCGGTACAGAAGATCAGAAATTGCTGACGACCCTTTCGCCCTCAAGAGAAATCGTGCACTCACCATCTCCCGTAAGCGACGGCACAGACATCCTGATTTCTGCCAGACAGTCTTCACCGTCACGAACAGTAATATTGACGCCGTAGATTTCCATATCGTCGATCCAGTCCTCGGACAGTTCCCTTGAAAGCCCGGCTTCAAAATATGCACGTATGGTTTTTTCGCAGCCGGACAGAAATTCCAGATAATCATTGACCGATTTCAGTACGTCATAAAGCTCTGTGTTTTCGTCAAGCCTTATGCAGATAATCTCGGGATCGATATCCTCGCAGCCGAAAACCGTAACCGGTCCGGTGGGATTATAGCATTCGTACTGTTCGTCGCTGAGTTCATCATTTCGTTCAAGCTCGTCTATGCTCAACATTCAGGATACCTCCGTTATTTGAATTAAACCTCTGCCTTCCACAGTCCGTGCAGGTTGCAGTATGCATATACCTCTATGGGCTTTTCATCACAAAGAGCAAAGCAGACCTCAGGTGCTTCTCCCGGAGCAAGGTTCTTTCTGTGACCGCCCTTGTCCGTTTTAAGATATACCCAGAGAATGGAGTGTGCCTCTGTCATCGGATGTGCAGCAGCTCCGACACTGACCTTTACGGTATTGCCGTCAAAGAGGTAGTCGCCGTACGGACGGACATACTCTTTGGGGTAGAAGGCATAGCGCGCAGCAATATCGGCGAAGAAGGATCCCGGAGAGGAATA
>ONAX01000060.1 GCA_900315875.1 uncultured Eubacteriales bacterium
TTCGTTAAAGGAGATTATGATGCTTTAGGAGACTTTTCTAAAGATTCCATGCTTATTTCATGTATGCACTTCATGGATCCATTTAACTTTGATGAGAATAGGGTTAAAAAATGTGTTATTCATTATGCAACCCCTGACGGCAGAATTATTCCATTCTGTACATTTAATTCAATGTATCGTGAAGGTGTGGAGCAAGAGTTTTCAAGACCTTTTAAAGCAGAGAAAAATTAAACTTACAAAAAAATCACCTACTTTTCGTATTCAGGAAATCCCTGAATACTTCATTTTTTTATTATCAACATTATTCGTGATATTTATGGACATTATCAAAGGAAAAACATGGACTTTCGGAGAAAATATTGATACAGATGTGATTATTCCAGGAAGATATTTGAGAACATTTAATCCGCAGGATTTGGCAGACCACGTGCTGGAAGGAGAAAGGCCGGATTTTACAAAGAATGTTAAATCCGGAGATATTATAGTTGCCGATGAAAACTTTGGCTGCGGTTCTTCAAGAGAACAGGCTCCTGTGGCTATTAAAACAGCTGGAGTAAGTGCAATTGTCGCCAAGTCTTTTGCGAGAATTTTTTATAGAAATGCAATTAATATTGGTTTGCCTGTAATAGTTTCAGATATTGAGGCCAAGGATGGGGATATTATTAACATCGATTTGTCAAAAGGAACATTGGTTAATGAAACTACAGGTGAGTCAAAGACTTTTGAACCATTTAAAGAGTTCATGTTATCTATTTTGGAAGATGGTGGGTTAGTTAACCATTATCTGAATAATTCTGATTAAGGAGTCATAAAAATGGATTGTCCAATTTGTGGTTCTGATGATATTGAAATTTTGAATTCAAAACAAAAAACAACAAAGAAAAAATTTACTGAAGAATACTTGCTCAAGTGTGAAGAATGTGGGCATGTTTATAAAAATATAATTTCTCTAAAAAAGCCTAGACCTTATAGGCTGATTATTTCCGAGCAGGACAAATCTCACAAAACAACTATTGATTTGTCTCCAAGCGATGAGCTTAGAACTGGGGATACTCTTCTGACTGAATTTGGTCAAGTTGAGGTTACCAGCATTGAAGTGGGAGATAAAAGAGTAGAAAAATCCCAACTTGAAGATGTAAGCACCATTTGGGCATCTTCTGTTGAAATTCCTGCACGTATAGGATTTTCAGTTGACTTGCATGGTGAAGTGGATTCATATAAGCTTGACCTTGAAAGGGATTTTGAAATAGCTCCTGGGGACATTGTCAAAATCGAAAATCACATCGTTAAGGTACATGTCATTAAAACCCAAGAGAGAAAGTTAACTTCCGGATTTGCAAAAGCCGGAATTATAAAAAGGGTTTATTCCAAACCGGTCAGATTTAACAATTATGATTATGACCTGACCAAGAACATATTTAAAAAAACCAGAAAGAGTGACTGAATGAAAGTTTTTATTGAATCTTACGGTTGCACATTCAACCAAGCCGACGGACAGATTATTGCAGGCAATCTGCAGGCCAACGACATTGAAATTGTGGACAGTATTGATGAGGCCGATGTAGTCATCGTAAACACTTGCTATGTAAAGTTGCCTACCGAAGACAAGATGACTTTCAGGATTCAAAAGCTTCAAAAGGAGTTTCCCGACAAAAAAGTTATTGTAGGGGGATGCATGGTTGAAATTGATCCTGAAAAGCTGGACAAGATTGGGCCTGATGTTTCATGGATCGGACCTCACCAGTTAAATAAGTCTGCCAGTGTTGTTAATGCAACTTACTGCGGTGATGTTATCCGTGAAACCGGATTTTCAAAGGAATCCAAGGTTTGTGTTCCTAAAGTCGGTGATGATAGTCTGATTCACATTCTTCAAATTTGTGAGGGTTGTTTGGGCGCATGCACATTTTGCTGCACTCGTTTTGCACGTGGGCCACTAAACAGTTATCCGATTTCCGATATTGTTTTCGAAGCTCAAAGGGCAATTGAAAATGGTACAGATCCACGCATTATATGGAAAAAAACTGCTGCCCAAACCGCCATTAAGGGTGAAATATGCACTGATGATATTGAGCTTATCAGCGGTTTTGCTGATTATGACGGGGAAGAGGACAGCACCGCAAGGGCAGGGAAAATAACTTTTCTGCTTGACAGAACAAGACAGCGCCTTTCTGCTTTGAAAAAAGAAACCGATGAAAAAAGGCGGTTGTACAGAATTCTGGGAACATTTGTCGGAGCGCTTGCAGCAGCGATTCTGATCTGAAGGGGGAGGTGATAACAGCGGGAGTTGAATTTATTTTCAAGATAGCAGCAATCGGAATAATTGTAGCCGTTCTGAGCCTTGTGCTCTCTCGTTCCGGCAGGGAAGAACAGGCTATGATGACAACACTTGCAGGCCTCATTGTAGTTTTACTTATGCTTGTACAGCAGATATCTGAATTATTCACAACAATCGAAACGCTGTTCGGATTTTGAACAACATTATTCAGATGTGTGTCCTTGCCCTTGCTGCGGCATTTTGTGCAGTCGCTCTTAAAAAATACGCACCGGAAACTTCTGCTGTAATTGCTGTTGCTGCCGCTGCTCTTATTGCATTGTATGTGTTGGGAGAGTTTTCACCGCTTAGTGAAACAATCAGATCATTGTCCGAAGGCACAGGAATTCAGAGTGCTGCGTCAGTGCTGATTAAAACAGTCGGGATATGTGCACTGGCGGGTTTTACTTCGGATGCATGTCGTGATACAGGAAATTCATCCCTTGCTTCAAAAGTTGAATTTGCTGCACGAATCACAATAGTGATTTCAGCTCTTCCTCTCATTAATACAGTTCTGACAACAGTAAAGGATTTATTGAACGTTTAATGAACCGGAGGTAGATGCTTTCATGAACGGAATTTGTCAGAAGTCTGCTGCTGTTCTGATGATAATTGTTTCATTTGCCTTATTGATTCTGTTCTTTTCTTTGAACACACTGAATGTGCATGCATATTCCGATGAGGAAATGCTTTCAGATCAGAGTGAATTTGTTGGTGTAGGGAAACTGTTTTCTTCGCTTCCGGAGCAGACAAAAAAAGAACTATATGATCTCGGTATTGATACTCAGGATGTTACAAGTACTACAAAAATCACTCTTACAGATGTTTTCACAAGTGTAATGAAAAGTGTATCAGCAACTTTACCTGAGCCTCTCGGCGCTGTCAGCGTATGTATGGGCATGCTTCTTTTGTGTGCGCTTGCACAGGGGATGAATATTACTCTTGGCAGCAGACCACTCTCCGGTATCAGCGCTGCTGTTGGTTCGCTTTGTCTTTGTACTGTGCTTTGTATTCCACTTTGTAGTCTTGCAGAAAAATGCTCGGAGCTTATAGAAGGTGCTTGCAGCTTTATGCTATGCTATATTCCTGTTCTTGCCGGACTTCTTGCATTTTGCGGCAGCAGCTCTGCTGCAGCATCGTACTATGTTTCGCTGAATACGGCAGCGGAATTTGCTTCAGCAATATCCTCCAAAGCTGTACTTCCTCTGACAAATACTTTTCTGGCACTTTCATTCGGAGCAGCTTTAGCTCCCGGTATGAAGCTTACTCCTCTATTTTCTGCAATTTATAAACTTTCGGTACGGATTCTAAGCTTTGCTATGGGAATATTTGCCGCAGTACTATCTGCCCAGACTCTTGTATCAGTATCTCTTGATAATGTCGGTAAAAGGGCTCTGAAATTTGCTGCAGCGTCTTTTGTTCCTGTGGTAGGTTCTGTACTGGGAGAAACTATTTCAGCATTTGGCGGCAGTCTGGAGCTTCTGCGGCGCGGTGCAGGAGTACTCGTACTTATTTCTTCCGCAGCACTTTTGCTTCCGTTGCTTGTCAGGTGTACTGTTTGGCAGATAATGCTTTATTTTCTTTCTGCATCAGCACAGATTCTGTCTCTTGATAATATGCGCAGTACAATAGAAGCAGCAGCTTCAGTAGTACGTATGCTGACAGCATTGCTGCTGTGTATGCTGTCGCTCTTTATTATTTCCACAGTTACTGTTATTCTTGCCGGTTCGTAGATTAAATGGAGGTGAGAATACGGACAGCGTTTTTTCATGGGCAGGCTGTATTGTTTTTGCTTGTGCTGCTGTAAGTGTTGCTGATATGCTGATAACAGATTCTTCCGTCGCAAAGACAGCGAGGTTTGTTTTCGGAGTTATTTTACTGTGTGCTGTTATTGTCCCGGTTGCTTCAGTGGTGGAAACTCTCGGAAAAATCGATATTCCTTCTGTTTCGGAATACTCTGAAAGCGAGGATATGCTTATGCTGCAAAAGGAAACTGCTGAAAAAAGACTTTCCGAGCTTGCCGAATCTACACTTGAAAAGAAAGGCATTACAGGCGTTGATTGTAAGGCAAATCTTATCTGCTCAGATGGCGAGTTTACATCTGTAAGATGTTCTGTGCAGCTTGACAGCAATAACAAATCTCAGCGCAACAAGGTTACCGAAATAATAAAAAATGAGCTTGGAATGGATGTTGATTTTCCTTATGAGTAATCAAAGGTATACTTCTGACATATAACGTAAAAGGGCATTATCCCGGAAAATAATTGACAGGGCATTAATATCAGGGGGTGTAAAGTTGGAGGAAGAATCAGAGGGTAAAAAAGGCCGTTCTGAGGAGAAGGGACTGATTTCCAAGCTGCTTTCGAGTGACAGGGCTGTGGCTGTAATTGTAATAGCCGGACTTGCTGGAATTGCGCTGATATTTCTTTCAAACGCTCTCAAGCCACGGGAAATACAGGACAGCAGTTCTCAGGATGTTACGACGGGTCAGGCAGAAGTTATTCCTGAAGACTACCGCAATGCAGTAACAGAGGAGCTCGGCAATATGCTTGCAAGCATAGAAGGAGTTGGCAGGACAAAGGTAATGGTAACTATTGATAAAACACTGCAGAACATCTATGCCACGGATACAGACCAGAACGGCCGTGAAACTACACGTCAGAACGGTTATGATGAAAATACTGACAAACAGAATACAGAAAAGCGATCGTGCATTGTTATTAAGAATAAGGACGGCTCTGAGCAGGCGCTGACGGTAGGTCAGATGATGCCGCAAGTAAAGGGTGTACTTATTGTATGTGACGGAGGTGACGACGAGGCTGTAAGACAGCGTGTTATCGATGCGGTATCAGCCGCACTTGATATAAGCAAAACACATATCTGCGTCAGTACTATGGCGCATCAGTAAGCCCCGTTACGGGACAGAAACAGGAGGAAGGAATATGACATTCGGAAAAAGACAGCTTGTAATAGCCGGGCTTGTAGCATCTCTCGGGGCAGCGGTTTATCTTAACTGGCAGTTTACTGGATCGTCGCCTGCAGTTGAAACCAAATCAGAAGAAAGCTCGGTTTCTTCACTTGGAAAAACAACCTATGTAAATACGGAACCTATTAATGTAAATACTACACAGCAGAGCAGCCAGGAAAGTAAACAAAAGGAAGAGAGTAAATCACAGGAAAATAGTAAAGACAGCGGTGTATTTTCGAAAGAAAGAAAAAGCCGCAGCGAAAGCAACGCTGAGGCTATTGAAGCTATAAATGAAGCTGCAGAGAGCGTGTCAGCGTCAGAGGAAGCAAAAAAGCAGGCGGAAGCAGACGCAGCACAGCTTGCAAGAATAATAAAGACTCAGGGAGATCTTGAAAGTCTGATTAAGCTTCGCGGGTTTGATGATGTATTTGTATCTATTAATAACGGAACCTGTACGGTAACCGTATCCGGCGGAGAGGCAAACGAGGAAAACCTTCTTATCATACGTGATCTTGTCAACCGGCATTCCGGTATTGGTTTTGATCAGATAACAGTTACACAGGTATGAAAAAGTCGGGGCTGCAGATAAGTGCAGTCCCGACAGACTTTATTGTGTTTTTCTATCAATCGCCGAAGGGCTGTGGTTCGCCGCAACCACAGGTTCCGACATATTTCGGCATTACCTTGCCGCAGTTCGGACAAGTCCATGTTGAACCGCTGTTAGGAATATCTCTGCGGTTATTGACAGCCTCTTCTGCACGGCGCATTGCTTCCTCCTCTTTAGCTTTCTTACCGAAAAGGTGCTTCTTTTCAGGAGCCTTCGGTGCAGCAGCTGCGGGAGCATTGTCCTCGAATCGCATCGGAGCTGCCGGAGGAGCGTCGTCAAAACGCATTGGTGCCGGAGGTGGTGCATCGTCAAAGTTGAAGTTGAAGCTATCATCCTCTTCTTCCTCGAAGCGCATCGGAGCCGGAGGCGGTGCATCGTCAAAGCGCATCGGAGCCGGAGGCGGTGCGTCATCAAAGCGCATTGGTGCAGGCGGCGGAGCATTATCAAAATCAAATCCACCGTTAGCATCATCATTTGATGAGCTGAAGCCTGTATCAGCAGTATTCTGAGGAGCAGGCTCTTCCTGTACTACGCGTCTTCTTGTCGGACGAGATTCGGTATTATGTGCAGAAACTGCATTCCTGACCTGACCTACTGTTGGCTCAGGCTGAAGTGCCGGCGGAACATCGTCAAAGCTGAAAGGCTTCGGTTCGCCGCATCCGCATGTGCCGACGTAGTTAGGCATGATTTTTCCACAGCTCGGGCAAGTCCATGTATCGCTTCTCTGATTGAGAGGAGTAGCGTCGATTTCAACCTTCTTCTTGAAGAAAGAGGGCAGTCCACTGTCCTTTGTATCTGCTTTAGCAGCCGGTGCTTTTGCAGGCTCAGCAGCCTTAGGAGCGGGAGCAGGTGTGTTATGAGCAGATACTGCATTTTTAACCTGACCTACTGTCGGTTCGGGCTGAAGTGCCGGCGGAACATCGTCAAAGCCGAAGGGCTTCGGTTCGCCGCATCCGCATGTTCCTACATAGTTCGGCATAACCTTGCCGCAGCTCGGGCATGTCCATGTATCGCTTCTCTGGTCGAGAGGAGTAACGTCAATTTCAACCTTCTTCTTGAAGAATGAAGGACGGTTGTCTTCCCTCGGCTCTGCTTTCGGAGCCGGAGCAGGTGCAGGAGTCGGTGCAGCGGCGAATGATGATGCTTCAGCTTCAGCTGCTGCCTCATCAGCAGCTATTTTACGTGATGCAGCTCTTGCAGCGGTTTTTGGCATTGAAGGTAATTCTTCTGCCGGTGCATCAGGAACCTCGTTGTATGGACGTGCTTCCAGAACGCCTTCGTCGAAGCAGTAGTCCGCAGCAATTCTTGCAACGGTGATCCCTTCGATGAAATCCTTGCATTTTACGTGCTCAGGGTGAGTCTGATAATACTTGAGTGCAGCAGCATTTTTAAAGGCAGCATACAAAACGACATCATAATCATTTGCCGTATTGAAATTATAGCCCATTTCAATGCTGACAAGACCCTCGATTTTTCCGACAAGTGAGGTAAGCTCGCTTATCATGCGGTCCATGTTTTTCTGTTTGTCCGCATCGTCGCGGAGTTTCCACAGAACAATATGTTTGACCATCGATTATTCCTCCTATGATTGAATTTTGCCAAATTACACAATAAAGCCTTTTTACCGACTTAATTTATATTCATTTTATCACAGACAGAGTGTTTTATCAATAATAAATTGTAATTTTCAATAAAATTTTTTTATTAAAACGTACATTTTGATTATTTTGGATAAAGATATTGTACACATTAAATCATAGAGAGAAATATTCAAATTGTATGACAATAACACGTGGCATTAATTCTAAGTCTGCTATCTCAAAACAATCTTTATTCAATCATTATTGAACGTTGTAATATGTAAAACGGCATGATATAATTGTCTTAGATCAGGAATAATGGATTTAGAATTGTCCTCATTCTGAAGGCGAAAAAATATAAGTCAGCTATTAGTTGAAATCAGGGAGGTGTATTATTTTGATCAGGAAAAAATACCTTTTAACTGCCGTTTTTCTTGCTGCTGTTCTGTCATTATCCGTCTGTGGGTGTACAGACAATAGCATCCCTGAAACCGAGCTTGAAGTATGTAAGGGTCTCTCTATAGAAACCCTGCCGTCTTTTACTTTAGCGGATTCATCATTCACATATCGTGAGGATGGCTCAAGGGAAAGCTACAAGGTGCTTTCATTCACTGATTCTGAAGCTCTGAAGCTTGAAGAACTGACCGCAAACTGGAATAACACACCGGTTATCACCACATATTCAAACTTCTATGATTACGTACATATCCTGCCTGAAACATCACTTGAAAACGTTCAGAAAAAACTTACATCTCTTGACGACGACAGAAGTGTAAAATACATTTTTGTTGACAAAACGGATGATTTCAAAAGTAAATATGAAACTCAGATCAAGGAATATCTATCAGCTGCCGGATCGAAAGATGAGTCCGGCACAATCGGTTCAAGCGGTTTTTTCTTTGAGGAAAACGATCCGAGAACACCCGATTATGCTGTTGGTTTTTGCTGTGCATTCTATACTCCCGGGGATCATGTTCTGTATTTTTATCAGTACGAACCGGCGTATTCAGAGCATAATGTAATTTGTGCTGCGAACTCATGATTAAAACTACTGTTTTTCTATAGACACTATTACCAAATCTTGATGGAAATAAATTCCTTGTTTTGGATAAGTAACTGTTTTTTTCGGAATAATAGAAGAAAATCACTTGTTTTGTTTGACAATTTGTTAAAACATGGTTATAATTTTAATCATGAGGGGCCCACCACACCAAGGCTCCCGGAGGAAGTTACATCAAAACGATATTTTTTGAAAGAGGGAAATGTATCATGGCTAACACAAAGAAGACAGCTACCAAAGAAGTAAAGGCTGAAGTTAAGGCAGAGGCTGCAGAGGTAAAGGCTGCAAAGGCTGAGCCCAAGGCAAAGGCTGCTAAGACCACAAAGACAGCTACAGCTGCTAAGGAAACAATCAAGTGCACAATTGAATTCGGCGGCAAGAACACAACAATCGAATCCGTTGTAAACAACATTAAGGAAGCTTACAAGGCTGAGGGCAACAAGGCTGCCATCAAGACTCTTGATGTTTACATCCAGCCCGAGAACAACGTTGCTTACTATGTAATCAACGGCGTTGAAGAAGGCAAGAGCGTAGCTCTCTGATTTATCTGAAGAATGAACCGGCGCTTCGGCGTCGGTTTTTCTTTTTGAATAATTTTGTCTCTGAGTCAGATAATAAATGTGTAACAGAAGATTTTCTGTTTCGCTTGATAAACAATCATACAGAATTATCTTTATGATCTGTATGATGCCGTTATTTTATTCTGATCGGAGGCGATTTGTTGTGACAAAGGGTGTAATGACGCTTATGAAGGGGATGGCTGCCGGAATGGCTGCAGGCGTTGCAGCCGGTGCAGCCGGTGCGATAATGCTGCGTGATTCCCGTAAAAACCGAAAGCGCTTTGCAAAGGCTGTGAATGCTGTAGAAAACGTTCTTGATACAGTGACGGATATGTTCTCATAATATAACGAAATGTCCCCGGTGCATATGGAAATGATATTCTTATGTTCCGGGGATACAATTTTTGTGTTATTCAGTATGATTTTTTGTTGCAAATGTCAAAAAATCATGTTATTATAAAATGTGGAGAATTATAATTATATCGGGGTGTTACAATGATAAACGTATCACATCTTACAAAAAAATACAATCGTTATAAGGCTAACGATAACCTGACTTTTACTGTTTCAGACGGTGAAACAGCCGTTCTCGCTGGACCAAACGGCGCAGGAAAATCTACGGCTATCAAGTGTATTTCCGGACTGCTTCGGTTTGAAGGAGAAATTGAAATATGCGGTTATAATAACAAATCTATTGAGGCAAAAAGAATTCTCGGTTACGTTCCTGAAATACCTGCTCCGTTTGAGCTTCTGACCGTATGGGAGCATATGGAATTCATTGCTCGTGCATACCGCCTGAATGACTGGCAGGAAAGAGCCGAAATGCTTATGAAACGTTTCGAGCTTGCCGATAAGCGCGATAAGCTTGGTAAGGAGCTTTCAAAGGGAATGCAGCAGAAAATCTCTATCTGCTGTGCACTGCTGATTAATCCGAAGGCTGTACTTTTTGATGAACCACTTGTAGGACTTGATCCTCATGCGATAAAGGAACTGAAGCATATGCTCGGTGAAATGAAGGCAGAGGGTACGACTATTATAATAAGTACTCATATGCTCGAAAGCGTAGAGGATATCTGGGACAAGGTATTCATAATGATGAACGGCAGGATAGAGGCAGAGCGTACACGCAAGCAGGTTGAAGAAACGGGAGAAAACCTCGGGGAGCTGTTTTTCCGTATCACCGAGAAAAACGGGGAGGAATCTGAATGAAGGCGATATCCTACCTGATAGCGATGAATGTGAAAAATGCCATTCTGGATACAATCCGTCATCCGCTGAGGCTTATTCTTTATCTGATTATCATTTTTGGTATGGCGTACGGAGCGGTAATGGGCTTTACAGCAGGTGATACTGATGCCGGTGAATTCATACGCGGAATTACTGCCGAAAGTCACGGCAGACTGCTCAACGGAGCATATCTTGCTGTTCTGTTTTTTATAAGCATACCGGTAATGCTTAAAGGGCTAAGCTCCGGAACAAGCTTTTTTTCGCTTTCCGATGTACATAATCTTTTCGTTGCACCCGTTTCAACAAGGCTTATTCTTATGTACGGTATCGGCAGACAGCTTGCAACAATGCTGATACTCCTCATCACCTTTGCGGCATACGGCGGAATGCTGATTAATACATTCAATCTTGCTCCATGGGAAACGCTTTTGCTTATTGTCGGAATAGGGCTTATGCTTATTCTCGTACAGCTTACAACTCTGATTATTTTTTCGCTTGCAAGCTGCCACCCGAAAAGAGCGGCTGTAATGAAATACATAATCTACGCAACAGCCTTCGGAGCTATCGGGATAGTTGTTGGAAATCTTTTTATCGGCGGAATCACTCTTGAAAATACTTTCCGCTCTATTTCGCTTCCGGTGCTTGAATATATTCCCATAGCAGGATGGATGCACGGTTTTATTTTCGGAATTCTCGAACAGAATTCCTTGAAAATGCTGATTTATGGGCTGCTAATGATTTTAATGATTTTTGGCTCAATTATTGCTCTGTATAATTTCAATACCGACTTTTTTGAGGATGTTCTTTCCGGTGCGGAGGATTATCATGAATTCCGCGAAAATATCCGTTCAGGTAAGGTATCTGAGGCAGCAATGTTCGGTGACGGAAAGAAACTGAAAAAGGGCAAGCTCGGTATCAACAGGGGATACGGTGCAAGTACGATTTTCTTTAAGCACCTGCGTGAAGGAGCGCGCCGGTCAAAAATCATGTTTTTCAATATCAATACCGTTGTTCTGATGCTTATAGTCCTTGTAATTGGTCTCGGTATGCGTATTGCAATGTCGGAGGTGAACCCGACAATTATTTACCTTGCTGTTTCGATAATCGGAGCATATGTACAGTTCTTTTTCAGTGCTGCAAGCGATTGGGTCAAGGAGCTTACAAAGCCGTATATTTACCTGATACCCGACAATCCTGTCAAAAAGCTTGTTATGGCAGCGGCAACAGGGCTTATTAAACCGTTTACTGACGGAATCGTATCGTTTCTTATTCTTGCAATATTTATCCGAGGTGAAATTCCGGATATAATTACAGCAGCTCTCATGTACGGCAGCTTCGGAAGTATATACATCGCTGCAAATGTTCTTGCCCAGCGACTTGTAGGTATCGACAGCACGGGCGGTGTGTTTATTACATTCTATATGTCGCTGATTGTTCTGACGCTGCTGCCCGGAGTAATACTCGGTGTTGTATGCCTTTCTGAATTTGCTGTAGTATTCGGTAACATTGCGACCACCTTGTTTGATTTCCCGATATTTTCCTGGAACATGCTTGTTTCCGCTATTATCTTTTTGTCCTGCCGTAATCTCCTTAATAATACGGAATGATGACAGAACGCCCGGAGGTGTTTTCATTGGATAAAAATGTTTTGAAAATTGTTATTACCGGCGGTCCGTGCGGAGGAAAATCAACTGCTATTGAACGTGTGAAAGCAGAATTTGAGAATCTCGGCTACAGAGTACTGCTCGTTCAGGAAACTGCAACCGAGCTCATCCGCGGGGGTGTTGC
>ONAX01000013.1:0-486 GCA_900315875.1 uncultured Eubacteriales bacterium
AATCAGAAGAAGCAAGGTTTTCGCTGAAGGTAAATGAAATAGTGTCTTTGGTTGCTTTCTGGGCAACGTCAGTTATCTGCTTTTCGGTAAGATCACCGCTGTAGCTGTACTTTACGATTGTACCGCCTGTGAACTGAATGTCGATTCTTGTCGGAAGAACGAATATGTTCACGATAAGGCATACAAGCATAAGAATGAGGGAAAAGGCGAAGAAAATCTTCGATTTTCCTATAAAATCAATATGGAATTTTTGTCTCATGATTTCTTCCCTCCGTACAGTCTCTTATTTCTCAGGAACTTAAGTCCTGAAACGGAGCGAAGCATAAGTCTGGATGCTGCAACGCCCATTATGAAGTTGCCGATAACGCCGACAAGCAGTGTGTAGCCGAAGGCATAGATAAGACCTGTTGTGGATACGCCGAAGAAGCCGGAGAAAATGTTAGCAGGTCCGAATACAAGAATAAGAATTATCGCAACTACAATTAT
>ONAX01000013.1:507-32008 GCA_900315875.1 uncultured Eubacteriales bacterium
TTGTACCTCTGGCAATGCTTGTGTCGAGCGTTTTGCCTGCATAAAGCTCATCCTTGATGCGCTCGGCAGTGATGATATTCGCGTCAACGCCCATACCGATGGAGAGTATCATACCGGCAATACCGGGGATGGTCATTGTAAAGCTCGGGAATACGGTGAAGTAGCCCGAAACAGCCATAAGCGAAATTGAAAGCTGACCAAGAAGTGCTATGAAAGCAACAAATCCGGGAACTCTGTATATTATGCACATGAACAGGAAGATGAAGCAAAGTGCAGCAATAGATGCATAGCCCATCGCTGTAAGTGCATATGTACCGAGGGAGGGGCTAATTGTGCCATAGCTTTCTATAGACAGATCGAAGGGGAGAGCACCTGCATTGATCTTATTTGCAAGATCAGATGCTGAATCAGCGTCAAAGTCGCCGCTGATAATAGCCTTACCTTCTGTAATAATGCTGTTAACTGTCGGAGCTGAAATACAGGTATCATCCATCCAGATAGATATTGTCTGGTTCAGATATTTTTCTGTAGCGGATGCAAATTTCTTGGCACCCTCATCATTAAGCTCAAGAGAAACAACATATTCAGTCTTTGATTTGGTCGAATCAGTATTGACCGAAGCATATGCTGTTTTAACATCAGCACCGGTCAGAAGCTCTTCGCCGCTTTCCTGTGAACCGCCGCGGAAGGTAAGCTTTGCTGTAGATGCAAGCTCAGTGATCGCAGCACTGGGATCAAATTCCTCTTCGTCTGATTTCCACGGGAAGCGGATAGTTATCCTGTCGTGATCGTAGTCAGGATAAAGCTCATAGTCGGTGACATTGTTGTTGGTAAGTCTCAGCTCGAGGATGGACTGTACCGAACGCATCTGATCTTCAGTTGCGTCAACGCCGTCGGCAGGAGCAAACACAGCTTCGACGCCGCCCTTGATGTCGATGCCCCATCGTAAGTCGCTTATACCCTTAACGTAGGTGATCTTGAAGTCGCCGTTTTCTCCGTACACACCGAAAACAGAGGTATAGGAGAGAAGGAGTATAATAGCGAACACGATGAAAAACACCGGTTTGCCAATACGTTTCATAAGGTATCCTCCAATTATTACTTTTTTTGTCGATCTAAAATTAGTACGATCGACAAAACATGTCAACATACATTATAGTATTTTTACACATAAAAGTCAAGAACTTTTATGTGTAAACCCTTCGCATCCGTTTTATGTGTAAACCCTTCGCATCCGACATTATCCGCCGTTTAAATGAATAATAAAGCGTTCTGCATATTACTGCAGAACGCTGATTATACTATAGTGTAATCCTTGTCCTATTAAAGGTGTTCAGGCGCCTATAAGTGCTTCTGCTGCAGCCATCTTTGCACATACACAGAAGATCTCCATAGCCTTTTCAAGCTCCTCAAGTGAGGGATATGTCGGAGCAATTCTGATATTCTTATCCGCAGGATCCTTGCCGTAGGGGAAGGTAGCACCGGCTCCGGTCAGAACAACACCTGCCTGCTTGCACAGATCAACAACCTTCTTTGCCGTACCCGGAAGAACATCAACGCTGATAAAGTATCCGCCGTTGGGTTTTGTCCATTCTGCGACTCCGCTTCCTGCGAGATCATTGTCCAGGATAGAAAGAACACGTTCGAATCTCGGCTGCAGAATAGCTCTGTGCTTCTGCATATGATTAAGCAGACCGTTGAGATCACCGAAATACTGAACATGACGCAGCATGTTGAGCTTATCATGGCTGATGGTCTGGAACTGATAACGCTTTGTGAGCAGCTTAAGGTTGTTTTCGCTTGCTGCAAGCGCTGCTACACCTGCGCCCGGGAATGTGATCTTTGATGTAGAGCAGAATTCAAATACCATATCCTCATTGCCGGTTTTCTTAACCTCATCAAAGATGTTGAGGAGCTTATCGGGTGTGTCATTAATATCGTGTACGATGTATGCATTGTCCCACATAATGCGGAAATCTTTTGCAGCAGGCTTCAGCGCTGCAAAACGGCGAACGGTTTCGTCCGAGCATGTGATTCCCTGCGGATTTGAATACTTGGGAACGATCCATATACCTTTAATAGAGGCATCCTCTGCGACGAGTTTTTCAACAACGTCCATATCAGGACCGTTTTCTGTCATGGGAACAGTGATAAGCTCGAAGCCGAAATACTCGGTTACACCAAAATGTCTGTCGTATCCGGGAGCAGGGCAAAGGAACTTGAGGTTCTCCTGACCCTTCCAGAGCTGTTCGCACAGGCATGCAATAGTATCAAACATCATATTAAGGCTTGAATTGCCGCCAACAAATACGTTTTCAGGAGAAACCTCCATCAGATCGGCAAAAAGACGCTTGGCTTCAATGATACCGGCAAGACCGCCGTAGTTTCTGACATCGGGATTGTCCTCAGTCTTGAAAACAGAATCGGGAGTAAGAACATTAAGCATGTCAGTTGAAAGTGCAAGCTGTTCTGCACCGGGCTTTCCTCTTGCCATGTTCAGGTTGTGACCCTCTGCCTTGTAGTTTTCGTAAGCCTGTCTCAGTACTTCGTATTCTTCTTCAAGCTGTGTTTTGCTCATAGATGAATAAAGCGCCATCAGTAATTCCTCCTGAAATAAATAAAAATATAATACTGCAAAATTCTTCGAATTTCCTTAACTATTCTAATATATAGGGCAAAAAAATGCAAGTTAAATTTCTATTTCTTGCAAAATTCAACCTTTTACCAAAATTCTACTCAAAATTACAGATATTTTTGGGGAAAGAGGATAAATAAAGTATATCATACGCTGATTACATAGAACGTTTCTACACTATATAAGAGGTGCAGCATGAAGATAATAATTCTTGTAATGTGGTTAACCCTGTTAATCATAATATCCGCCGGATGTTCATTTGTTCCGGCAGCCCCGGAAAATGCAGCCATGCAGCTGGAATCATTCAACTGGATAAAAACTGATGAAGGGGATGGGGAACTCGGCTTCAGTGACGGCAGCTTCAGACTGGTTGATAATAAGTCCGGCTTATCACTCAAAGGACGATATGAAGCAGATGAAAATGCCCTGACTTTATATACAGAAGACTGCGGAACAATAGTTTTACCTTACACTATAGAGGGAGAAAAACTCGCACTATGCTATCACGAAAAGGAAATCTACTTTACAAAATTTGATATGTAAAGTAAAATACTTTGTTATTTATAATTAACGAAACTATTAAGTCTTTTTTGTTTATGATAACAATAAGAAAAATACAAAAAATAGTTTATTTTATGACAATAAAATGTTATAATATCACTATATGTTCAGCTATGCTCCGGGTGTTCCGGGGTAAATCCAAGGCTGAAATTATAGCAAAGGAGAAATTACTATGAACGCAAAGAAATTCCCTAAGCGCATCATAGCTGTCGTTCTCACGATGATGTTGATCATCAGCTGCTTTGCTCTGCCCGGCATGATCGTAAATGCTGCAGAAGAGACAACTGTCAACATCTACTACTCATCTCCTGCATTCGCAGATGCTGATGTATGGGTATGGCCCAAGGACGGCGCTGGTGCAGCCTACGCCTTCAAAGACAGCGGTGATTCCGAAAAGGGCGGCGTTGCCAGTGTAACATTCGGTGCTGATGTTACCGAGATTGGTTTTATCATCAGATCAACAGCCGGTGACTGGAATACCAAGGATCCCGGAGATGACAGAACAGTTGATTTTTCTGCCAAGGAATCAGGAGACGTTGATGTTTATTGTGCTCCCGGCACCACTGTTGATGACTTTGTAGTTGGTTACAATGGTCCTCTCACAGTCAAGAGTGCTGTTGCCAGTGATGATTGTGAGCACATTGATGTCGTATTTGCAAAGCTTCCGAATGAAAGCGACGGCACCATTGAAGGTTCTCAGTTCAGCATTGTTGACTCAGATGTAACTGTAAGCAGTGTTGATGTAAACAAAAACAAGGCAAAGCTCACACTCAGCGGTAAGCTTGATGCCGGCAGCAACTACTCTATCGAGTTCGGTGGAGCATACACAACGGTTAAAATGCCTGATATCTTCTCAACAAAGGCTTTTGAGGAAGAGTTCACCTATGACGGCGATGACCTGGGTGCAAACTACACAAAAGCTTCTACAATGTTCCGTGTATGGGCTCCGACAGCTACAGCTATGAGCGTTAACCTTTATAGTGAAGGTAACGGAGATAACATTATTGAATCCTATCAGATGACTGCTGACGAAAAGGGCACATGGGTATACACTGTAAATGAAGATCTCAACGGTGTATATTACACCTATACTGCTTCATTCGGACGTGCAGTAGACAACGATATCGTTGACCCGTATGCAAGAGCAGTCGGCGTTAACGGTCAGAGAGGTATGGTTATTGATCTTGATACCACCAATCCTGAAGGATGGGATGCAGATTCAAGACATACATATGCTAACCCCACTGATTTGAGCATCTATGAAGTTCATGTACGTGACTTCTCAATGGATCCCGACAGTGGCATTATAAACAAGGGCAAGTATCTTGCCTTTACAGAGACAGGAACAAAGACAGCCGATGGTACACCTACAGGTATCGACCACCTCAAGGATCTCGGTATCACTTCTGTACACATTCTTCCTTCTTACGATTATGGTTCAGTTGATGAAACAAAGCTCGATCAGCCTCAGTTCAACTGGGGTTATGATCCGGTAAACTATAATGTTCCCGAAGGCTCTTACTCAACAGACCCGTATCACGGTGAAGTAAGAGTTAAGGAATACAAGCAGATGGTTAAGGCTCTTCATGATGCAGGTATCGGTGTTATCATGGATGCAGTTTATAACCACACCTACAGCACAACTTACTGTTTCAACAGACTCGTACCCGGTTATTTCTACAGACCCGGTCAGAACACTTCAGGCTGCGGCAATGACGTTGCAACCGAGCGTTCAATGGTAAGAAAGTTCATCGTAGATTCCACAAAATATTGGCTCAATGAGTATCACCTCGACGGTATCCGTTTTGACCTTATGGGTATTCTTGACGTTGAGACAATGAACAAGGTTCGTGCCGGCGCAGATGCTATCGATTCTAATATCTTCCTCTATGGCGAAGGTTGGGATATGGGTTGCAAGCCCACAAAAGATGGCGTTGAAATGGCTAACTACAAAAATGCAGCTAAACTGGATCGTATTGCTTGCTTCAGTGATACTATCCGTGATGGTATCAAGGGTGCTGAGTTTGGCGGCGTTAAGCCCGGATACATTCATGCTTCTGTAAAATCAACTGTAACTGCAAAGGGCGTTACTGACGGCGTTACTTATACAAAGTCATGGGCTGCCTCACCGTCACAGGTTATAAACTACCAGTCCTGCCACGATAACTATACTATCTGGGATAAGATTAATCTTATTGCAAAGGATAGCAGTGAAGAAGATAAGATCAAGATGAATAAGCTTGGTGCAGCTATTGTTCAGACAGCTCAGGGCGTTCCTTTCATGATGAGCGGTGAGGAATTTGCCAGAACAAAGGGTGGCAATGAAAACAGCTATAATGCACCTGATGAAGTAAATCTGCTTGATTACTCCAGAATAAAAGATTATTCTGATCTGTACGAATACTACAAGGGTCTTATCGCTATGAGAAAGGCATATCCGCAGTTCAGAATGGCTACTGCATCTGATGTTGACAGCAATGTTGAGTTTATTTATACTGGTGCAAAGAGCGAAGACATGGGCAAGATGGTTGCTTATATGATTAAGAGCGCAGATGCCAATGTTCTCGTATACTATAACCCCGCAAGCGACGTTGAAGTTCAGCTTCCTGAAGGAAATTGGGGTGTAATAGCAAACGGCACAAAGGCTGGTGCTGATATTATCGAAACCATTTCAGGTAAGGTAACAATCCCCGGAATTACAGCTCTCGTTCTTGTTTCTGCTGACAAGAAAGATGAAGGCGGAAATAACAGTGGCGACAACGGTAATAATGGCGGTGGCAATACTGACAACGGTAATACCGATAATGGTAATAACGGCAACGGTACAAACACAGACAACAACAACACCAACACCAACACTGGTGCAAACGACAACAATAATAACAACGTAAACAACGGCGACACAAGTGCTCCTGCAACAGCAGATTATTCAATGGCATTTGTATTCGTAGCAATTGCAGCAGCTGCTGGATTTGTTGCAATCGTTGCTTACAGAAAGAGAAAATTCGTAAAGTGATTTAATTACTTGTTTGATCTCCTTTCAGCTCAGGGGCTGCCTATACGGCGGCTCCTGAGCTTTTTGCTAAAAAAAATTACGGTGTTGTTGTATTTTTGTCGTAATGTTAGAAATTCTATTTTTTATTGTATGATTTCCTGATATGTGATATAATTTGTAGTTGTAATAAATGTAAAAGAGGGAACTGTATGCAAAAACAAGAAAAACTGAGAAATATTGCAATTATTGCCCATGTTGACCACGGCAAGACCACACTTGTGGATCAGCTTCTTCTGCAAAGCGGTATTTTCCGTGCAAACGAAGCCGTTGCCGAAAGAGTAATGGACTCGAATGACCTTGAACGTGAAAGAGGAATAACAATACTTTCAAAGAATACTGCTGTAATGTATAAGGATACCAAGATCAATATTGTTGATACTCCCGGCCATGCAGATTTCGGCGGTGAGGTTGAGCGTATTCTCATGATGGTTGACGGCGTTCTTCTGCTTGTTGACGCATTTGAGGGATGTATGCCCCAGACAAGATTTGTCCTTAAAAAGGCACTCGGTCTTGGTAAGAAGCCTCTTGTTGTTGTAAATAAGATCGACCGTCCCGGCGCACGTCCTGAGGAGGTCGTTGATGAAGTACTTGATCTCTTTATTGAACTTGGTGCAGATGATGATCAGCTTGAATTCCCTGTAGTTTATGCATCGGGAAGAGACGGCTATGCAACCCTTGATCCTCATGTTCCCGGAACTGACATGCAGCCCCTTTTTGAAAAAATTCTTGAGGAAATACCTGCACCTGAGGGTGAGCCTGACGGTCCTCTGCAGCTTCTTTTCTCAAACATAGATTATGATGATTATGTCGGAAGAATCGGTATAGGACGCGTTGAGCGCGGTTCTGTACGTGTTGGTCAGAGTGTTATCCTCTGCCACAACGACGGCTCATGCAAAAATGCAAGGATCACAAAGCTCTACCAGTTTGAGGGTCTGAAAAGAGTTGAAGCTGAAACTGCCGGCCTTGGTGATATTGTTGCAGTTTCTGGTATTACTGACCTTAATATCGGTGAGACAGCCTGTGACGTTGAGCATCCGGAGCCGCTTCCCTTTGTAAAGATTGATGAGCCGACCGTTTCAATGCTCTTTATGGTAAACAACAGCCCTTTTGCTGGTAAAGAAGGCAAATATGTAACCTCACGTAATATTCGTGAAAGACTTTTTAAGGAAGTTGAAACTAACGTCGCTATGCGAGTTGAGGAAACTGATACAACTGATGCTTTCAAGGTTTCCGGTCGAGGTGAGCTTCACCTGTCAATTCTTATTGAGCAGATGCGCCGTCAGAATTACGAATTCCAGGTATCACGTCCTAAGGTTATCATGAAAGAGGTTGACGGAGTACTTACCGAGCCGATGGAGCTTCTCATGATCGAAGTTCCGGAGCAGTATGTAGGTGCTGTAATGGAAAAGCTCGGACTGCGCAAGGCAGAGCTTCTTGATATGAATGCCAAGGAATCAGGTATCACTCATATTGAATTCCGCATCCCTTCAAGAGGTCTTATGGGTTACCGTCCGGAATTTCTTACAGATACTAACGGTAACGGTATTATGAACAGCATCTTTGACGGATACGAAGAATACAAGGGAGATATCGAGACACGTACCCAGGGTTCTCTTATCGCGCACGAAACCGGTACAGCAACCGGCTATGGCCTTTATGCAGCTCAGGAGCGCGGCAGGCTGTTTATTGGTGCAGGCGTAGATGTTTACGAGGGTATGATCGTTGGTTCAAACCCGAAAAATGAAGACATGACCGTTAATGTATGCAAGAAAAAGCACATCACCAATACCCGTGCTGCTGGCTCTGATGATGCGCTGAAGCTTGTTCCTCCGACTGTTTTAAGTCTCGAACAGTCTCTTGAATTTATTGCTGACGATGAGCTTGTTGAAGTTACTCCGAAATCAATCCGCATGAGAAAGACAATTCTCAATAAGGAACAGAGAATGAAGGCTCAGAGTAAGGGCGGCTGATAATGGATTATGTTATTTTCGACCTTGAATGGAACGGAGCATATTGCGGTGAGCTTGACTGCTATATCAACGAGATCATTGAATTCGGTGCTTTAAAGCTGAACGAAAATCTGCAAATAATTGATGAATTCCAGACTCTTGTCCGTCCTACGATAGGCCGACGCCTGACATCACCCGTGCGTACTCTGACGTCACTGACATATGAGGATCTGAAGCGCGGATTGCCTTTTCCGTATTCTATGAAGAAGTTTTCAACGTTTTGCAAGGGCTCGGTTCTTATGAGCTGGAGTACGAGTGATATCACTGCTCTTGCGGAAAATATCCGGTATTATAACGGCAAAACTTCTTTCGGATTCATGACGAAATACTGTGATCTTCAGCAGTATTGTCATGATATGCTCGGACTGACTGATTCCAATGCTTTAGGGCTTCGTACTGCCGCAGGTCTTCTCGGAATTGACGCTGATGATATCCCGAAACATCGTGCAGTAGGCGACAGCTATGTTTCTGCTATGTGTCTCAGAAGGCTTTATCATCCGGGAGCACTGAACTATTATATAGTTGATGCAGATAAAGATTTTTACGATTCACTTATGTATCATGCATATCTGATAGATGAGCCGGAGCTGACTCCTTCCGAACAGTCTGTCGTGACCTTCAACTGTCCTCACTGCGGCGCAAGAGCAAAGCGTTCTTCAGCATTCACTCATAAAACAAGAGCCTATATCGCAAGATATTCATGTCCGCTTTGTGGTCATGATTTCGGCGGTAGAGTACAGCTGAAAAAAAGATATGATTCGATCCAGATTAGTAAAAAGATAATGAAATGATTAAAGAGTGCAGAGCTGAAGATGCAGCTTTGCACTCTTTGTTTATTTGAAATTATCAAGCAGATATTTTGCAACTCCGTCATTGTAGCTTTCTCCGATTATAAGATCGGCAGATTTTTTGACTTCATCCACTGCATCCCCCACAGCAATTCCGACATCTGCTGTCTGAAGCATCTCTATGTCGTTCAGATTATCACCGAATGCGACAACTCTGTCAGCACCCACCAAATCTTTTATTTTCATCATCCCACGAGCCTTGGTTGCCTTGCTGCTGAAAACCTCAAGGAAATAAAGCTTTGAATAGTTGTCGCTGTAAAGTGTTGGCAGGACGCCCGGTATTTCAGAAATCATTTTATAGATGGGGTAGAGACGTTCGTATTCATCTACCATGGTAAAATATATTACATTATCATCATCGTTTGCTGTAATATTATCCACCCTGGAAAAGCTTTTGTAATCCTTGTCCTTGCGAACTTCAAAGAACTGTCTTTCAACGTCATTTCTGAGCTCCTCGAATTCCACATGTATACCGTACTGAGCATCAGCCTTGTATACAAAGGACATTCTGTCATTTTTCCGAAGTATCTCAAGAACGCTGCGCGCGTCAGCAGGATCAATTGAAGTGCTTCCGATATACTTTCCATTGGAGAAGTCATACATCAGAACACCATTAAGCTGCACACAGGGGAGATCTATGTTTAGTGACCTCATTATCTCCAGCGAGGAAAGACTTCTTGCGGTTGCAATTGTAAAAAGCATTCCTTTGTTTATCAGTTTGCTAAGTATCCTTGTAGATTCCTCAGAAAGGCGGGCTTTTTTGTTCAGCAGTGTACCGTCAAGGTCGGAAATATAAAGTGTTTTCACTGCTGCTCACCTTCCTTCGGTTCATAAATAAGCGTAATACTTACGATTCTCTGATCCTGAACATCATTTACAGTTACGTTCAGCTCCTGATATCTGAATGTAGAGCCTTTTTCCGGAATATCTCCGATCTGCTCAATCACCCATCCGCCGACGGATTTGCTGTCTGAATCTATGTATTTGTCATCCTTATCGAGCAGTTCAAGCAGGTCATCGATGTTCATGTCTCCGCTGATTTCATACTTATTGCTGTCAATAAGGCGGTATTTGTGTTCTATTTCCTCGTCCTCGTCCCAGATCTCTCCGACAAGCTGTTCGAGTAGATCCTCCATCGTTACAATTCCAAGCGTTCCGCCGTAGTCATCAGTAACTACTGCGATGTGAAGCCTTTTATATTTGAAATCAGCCAGGAGAGAGGATAGCTTTTTGCTGCGGTATATGAAGTATGCCGGCTGAATAAGCTCACGAATATCTGGAGTTTCATCATCAAGGAGCTTTTCAAGATAATCGCGTGTATGAAGTATGCCAATAATGTTATCGATGCTGTCTTCATATACAGGAATACGAGAAAAACGTTCCTGCATGACAATATCCCTTATTTTATCATTTTCCTCACTCACATCGATTGCTACCATATCTACACGCGGTGTAAGGATATCATAAGCTGTTTTTTCATCAAATTCAAGGGCAGACTGTACAAGCTCGCTTTCCTGCTGCTCAAGAACGCCTTCTTCTTCAATGCTTTCAACTATGTATTTCAGCTCATCCTCGGTAACGCTGGGCTGGGTATTTTCACTTTTGATTATCTTATCAAACGCCTCCTTGATTTTCAGGAGAAGAAATGAGACCGGCGTAATGATTATCATCAGAAAGGAAAGAATTGAAGCTGTAGCGAGACAGATTTTTTCACTGTTTTCTTTGGAAAAATTTTTTGGCAGAACCTCTCCGCAGATAAGAACGATAATCGTGATAACTATCGTGCTGACCAGTGTACCCATTGCTTCGCCGAAGAAGAAAACAAAAAGCAGGGTCGCAAGAGACGAGCAGGCGATATTTACAATGTTGTTGCCTACAAGAATAGTGGATAAAGCCTTGTCATAGTGGTCAATTATCGCCAGGGCCTTTTTTGCCTTTTTATTTCCGTTGTCGGCATAGTTTTTCAGTCTGACCTTGCTGGCTGATGAATATGCTGTTTCGGTTGCGGAAAAAAAGGATGAACATGCTATAAGAAGTACAATAACGATCCCGATTATCCAAGGATTCAAAAATATCACTCCATAATTAACTGTAAAATTCTAAAATCAGTTTTCGCTTGACAATGCAAGATATTCGAGACAATCCCTCAGACCTCCGCGTACGATGATAGAGGGAACAGAAATCATGAGGTTCAGCGGTTGATCGAAATTTTCCACATAATATCCGTTTTCATCTGTCTGACCTATTATTGAAATCATGGGGGTTGTGTCGTTCATGTAGCAGTACAGCTCTTTTCCGAGTGCATAGCCGAAGCCAAGCTCAAAAGCGGTGCCGCTGTCCGGCTCGAAGCCGCGGAATCTGTTCATATTGGCTGCAATAATATCACAGCTTCTAATGAGTGCTGTATTTGACATGAAGATCTCGTCCGGTGTGTGGCATTCTTTGTCAAGGGGGTAAACTCCCTCAAAGCCGAATTCAGCGCACATGTTTTTCATAATCTGTCCGATTTCAATTGCGTCAGGGCTGAAAACATCAAACCCTGCAAGATAAATTCTTTTCATACGTCCTCCGTATTAATGAATAATAATTATTCATCCAAAAGAAATATTGTTTCCTTATCCGTCAGAATTGTCAACCGTTTGCTTCAGTTACAAGATAATAGGTATTATCTGCAAATGCATATGTCCTGCAGTCCGGAGTGGGTGTGTCGCTGAATACACCGCGTATTTCGTTTCCGTCGCGTGTATATATTACGCCGATACCCTTTGCCTTTCCGTCTGAAAACTGCCCTGTATACCTGTGGTCAAAGTACAGCATTGTGCCGTGTCCTGCCGGAACACCGCCTTTCAGCCTGCCAGTGAATATTCCTGCGCCGATCTTCTTTTCGATTATGTATTCCGGAGCATGACGGAACAGCTCATATTCCGTATTTTCAAGCTCCTCACATTTCGGAAGTTCCGCAAGCTCACGGTAGAATACCTGCATAGGCTTTTCCGGCTCACCGTTTCTGAAAATACCTTCGAATTCCTTTTCACAGGAATTGCCGAAGGAACATCCCATACCGCTGCGTCTGCCGTCTTTTACACTACCGTAATATCTCAGCTCGCCTCCGTGAGTGAATTCACACATATAGACAAGCTCGTTGTTTTCATAAATACATTTCCGGATTACAGATCTTCCGGATATTTCGTTTATTCTGCCGCTGCGCTTGCCATTTTCAAAGCAGCCAGCATATTTCGGTACACCGTCGGAATACAGAATTCCGCAGCCGTCATAAAGACCATTTTTCCACTGACCCTGATAGTGTATGTCATCTCCGATGAATTCTATTCCGAAACCGTTTTTAATGCCAGCAACAAAGCTTCCGGCAAAAATCAGACTGCCGTTTTCGTACAGCTTGCCTTCGCCGTGATAAGCAGAATTTTCAAACTGACCCTCATACAGCTTTTCGCCGTTCTGATATTCTATACCCTTGCCGCTGCGGCGCATGTCGCTCCATTCTCCGCAGTATACAAGGTGCTTTTGACCGTCATATTCGTTGAATACGCCAGTCGGCTCGCCGTCAACAAATCTTCCCTCAGCGTATCCGCCGTTTTCATTGTAAAGCCGGCCTGTTCCGTTGTAGGTTCCGCCTATATAGCTGCCGACATAGATCACTCTGCCGTTTCTGTCAGTAAGTGTGCATTTACCGTGCGCAGCACCAGCGCGGAACTGACCGCTCAGTGTACCGCCGTCTGCAAGGAAAAGGGTGCCCTCACCATGATAACGGTCGTTTTTCCACTGGCCTCTGTAAAGTACTGTTCCGTCCTGATTATATGCAATTCCATCGCCGCTGCGCTTGCCGGCAGTATAGCCGCCGCTGTACAGCATGTTTCCGTCTTTATCGAAAAGAGTACCGATGCCAAGGAATTCACCGTTTTTGTATTTCCCGACAAAGAAGCTGCCGTCCGGTGTTCTGGTAAGTCCTGCGCCCTCACGCAATCCGTTTTCAGTTCTGCCTGCATATACAAGCTCTCCGTCGGAAGAAAAGCTGGCGCCGATGCCGATGCTTTCGTTATCACTCCATTTGCCGACATAAATACTGCCGTCTGATGAGGAAAAAGCAGCGCCAAGCCCGTTTCTGCGGTTCTGAACCCAGTTTCCTGCGTAGCAAAGCTTACCGGAGCGATAGTAATAAACTCCGAAGCCGTCGCGTTTGTCGCCTTTATAACTGCCTTCGTATGCGCTTCTGCCGTCCGCCATGATAGTTCTTCCGAATCCGTGACGTGTTTCGCCGTCAGTTTCTCCGAAATAGTAGTATTTTACGCCGCCGGATTCAATAATAAGCTTGTCGCAGCGCTCAAACGGGCAGTCTGCTGAAGCAGAGCATAGTTCTTCTGCACTCTGCCACGGGGCATTCTCTGAAAGATCAGATGCAGATGGAGCAATATCCTCTATGGCTGCCGGTTCAGCTTCGGCAAGTTTTTCAGTCGGTACTACTGTATTTTCAGCAGCGTGAGTGTCTGTTGTTTCTTCAGTTGTTTTCGCCTCATGAATATCGGGAGTATCAGTTTCGGTATCATTTTCTATAAGATCGTCTATATCTGTTGGTTCAGCTTTTGCAGCTTGTGTGGTTTCAGCAGCTATCTCTGTTTCGGAATCTGTGCTGTCTGCTGTTCCGATATTTACATTAAACGACGGTGTAACGACCTCATCGTCCTCCTCGTCGCTCAATGTATTTTTTTCATTATCAAGAAGCTTTTTCATCGCAGCGGATCTCTCTTTTGACTGAGCCGGCGTGCAAAAATAGAAGCTTCCTGAGCTTGTCCGGCAGTAAATCTGAGGTTCACATGTAATAATATTGAGCTTTTCAGTAAGCTCACGGTCAAGAACGTGCTCGAATGGGTAGAGTACATCGATCGTACCTCTTCCGCTTTTTCTCATGATAACAGGCTTTTCGCCGTCAGTGGACGGGGTAAGCGTCCAGATGGGATTGTTTTTGTCCGCAAGAGAGAAATACTCGGACATAAGCCATTTATGGTGCAGGTCAAAGTAGCTTTTCTTGAATGGCCTACGGTCAGTATCAAGAGTTTCAACATAGTAGCCCTCGGGGCTTGGCATAACTCTCTCCGTCATTTTTGAGCCGACAAGCTTTTTCCATTTTAGGGCTCTTCCGTCCTCGATAGCATATGCACATTTGTACACTTCGCCTGCAACCGTAAATGTGGTGCGGTTTTTCTGGTGCTTACCGCTTTCAAAATAGTTTTTTCTGACGGAGCACAAAACATCGCTTCCGTCCTGTATTTCAACCTCTGTATTATAAACGCCGTAATAGATAAGATTCTTATCAGCGGTCTGAACCAATGCGTAATCCATGGCAAATTCCCTTTCAAAAGATATACATATATATATGATACAATAATTTAGTCTGGTTTTCAAGCTGAAAAGGGAAAAGTGTGAATATTTTTATATTATCATGTCTTATTATGCTTGATACATTTTGTGATCTGTGGTAAAATTTATCTATGATACTGCAGTATTTGCATGATGTGTGTAGGGGATGATCACATGAACGGCATGATTCTTCTGGATTCGTTAATTTCAGATCAGGAAGTCCAGAAGCAGGTTTCGGAGCTTGAAAAACAGCTTGCAGGACTAAAGGACTGGAGCATTGAATTTGCGTTCAATCTTTTGTTTGCACTTATAATATTACTGATTGGTTACTGGCTTATCAAGCTTCTGCTGAAAATATTCGTCAAGGCGATGAATAAATCGAAAGCGGATCCGTCGGTGACGACATTCCTGCATTCCGTCATTAATGTAGGACTTAAAATATTGCTATTCATTGCCGTAATAGGCACCCTTGGCTTTGATGTTTCAACGATAATTGCAGCACTCGGAGCCGCAGCGGTAACTATAGGACTTGCAATAAAGGACAGCCTGGCAAATGTTGCAAGCGGCACGCTGATTATCCTTTTCAAGAAATTCAAAACCGGAGATTTTATTGAAACAGAAGGTATTATAGGTGAGGTCATAAAGGTTGATCTTATGTATACTACACTGAGAACCTATGATTATAAAGAAGTTCTGATACCTAATTCCAGACTTACGACCAATAATGTTATTAATCATTTTTCACTTGAATCCAGAAGACTTGAGATTCTTGTGCCTATTTCATATGCAGAGGATATTGAAAAAGCCCGTAAGGTAATCCTTGATGCTGCTCTTAAAAGTGAATATATTCTTAAGGACATGAACAACCGTGTTGAAGTGGATAAATTCAATCAAAACAGTGTTGATCTCTGGGTATGGCTGTGGGTACGGTCTGAGGACTACTGGAACGCCCTTTTTGATGCACGTCAGAATATTAAATCAGCGTTGGATGAGGCAGGAATAACGATTCCGTTCAGCCAACTCGATATTCACCTTGATGATAAAGATTCTCTCAGAAAATTTGAATCCGTTATGGAGGACAGAAAGAAGGAAAAAATATAATGATTTTTGCTATTGATGTTGGTAATACAAACATAGTATTCGGAGGAGTAGGGGACAGTGGCACTGTTTTTTCATCACGAATAAACACCGATCACGACAAAACAGAGGATGAATATGCAGTAATATTCAAAACCCTTATAGACATCAGGGGAGAAAATATTGCTTCATTTACCGGGGCAATTATTTCCTCGGTAGTTCCTCAGCTTAATGATGTTCTTAAAAAGGCTGTCAGCAGCATCATTGACTGCGAACCGCTAATAGTCGGACCCGGAATAAAGACCGGACTTAATATCCGCATCGATAATCCTTCAACGCTTGGCAGCGATATTGTTGTAGGCTGCGTTGCAGCTTGCGCTGCTTTCCCTAAGCCTCTTATCGTTATTGATATGGGTACTGCTACCACACTTGTTCATGTTGATAAAGACGGTATTTATAGGGGCGGTATCATCGTTCCTGGTGTAATGGTAGCACTGCGTTCTCTTTCGAGTAATGCCGCGCTGCTTCAGCAAATCAGCCTTGAAGCGCCCAAAAAGACCATAGGTACCAATACAGCGGATTGTATGCGATCCGGCGTTGTATTCGGAAATGCTGCTATGATTGATGGTCTTATCGACAGAATGTGCGAAGAAATAGACAGAGAACCTACAATTGTTGCAACCGGCGGACTCGCACCAAAGATAATCTCAAACTGCAGACATAAGATTATTATTGATAACGACCTTCTCCTGAAGGGATTAAAAATCATATATGATAAAAACGTGTCAGATGAATAAGACTAACCGCTTCTGCTATTTCAGAAGCGGCTTTTTTACTATTATCTTTTCTGACTATTATTATTTAAAAGAATATATTATTATTACATAAAGGAAATATAAATGAAGATAAATGGTTTAGAATGTATATGAGGTAGTGCAGTTTCAACCAATTTTTATGGAAAGAGGGATTATTTATGGCAAAAATCAAGCAACATGCAAGAAAAGCCTTGTCTGTTTTGTTGTCGGCAATGCTGAGTGTTTCGGTATTGTCAACAGCGGCTGTATTCTCTGCCAGCGCTGTTTCTTATTCAGAAATGTCGGCGCTCGATCAGTACGCATACAGCGGAAACGACCTTGGCGCTAATTACACAAAATCGTCAACCACATTTAAGGTCTGGGCACCTACTGCTTCGGCTGTAAAGGTTAAGCTCTACAATACCGGAAGCGACTCCGAAAGTGGATCCGGCGTAGTAGGTACATATTCTATGACGAAGGGCAGCTCTGCTGTGTGGAGCTACACTGCATCAGGAGATCTTGCAGGAAAATATTACACCTATCTCGTAACTGTAAACGGCACTACAAAAGAAACGGTAGATATCTATGCAAAATCAACGGGCGTAAACGGCCTCAGAGGAATGGTCATTGATCTTGACAGCACCGATCCTGCTGGCTGGGATAGCGATCATCGCATTGAATGTCCTAATCAGACAGACGCTGTCATCTGGGAAGCACATGTGCGTGATTTTTCATCCTCAAGCGACTCTGGTATGACCAACAAGGGTAAATATCTTGCTTTTATAGAGACCGGAACAACAGTAAACAACGATGGAATTCATCCGACAGGTGTAGATTATCTTGCCGATCTCGGAGTAACTCATGTTCACCTGCTGCCGGTTTATGATTATGGTTCTGTTGATGAGACAAAGCTCTCCACTGACCAGTTTAACTGGGGCTATGATCCTCTTAATTACAATACTCCTGAAGGTTCCTATTCCACAGACCCCTACAATGGTGCAGTTCGTGTTAAGGAATTCAAGCAGATGGTGCAGTCTCTCCATAAAAAGGGTATAGGTGTTGTAATGGACGTTGTTTACAACCATACCTATGCCGGAGATTCAGGTATCAATGACTGGTTCGATTTTACCGTTCCCGGCTACTATTACCGTCAGAACGCAAAGGGCGGATTTAACAATGCTTCCGGCTGCGGTAATGAAACCGCATCGGATAGGGCAATGTATCAGAAATTCATGATAGATTCACTTAAATACTGGGCAACGGAGTATCATCTTGATGGCTTCCGTTTTGACCTTATGGGTATTCATGATGTAGATACTATGAACGCCATCCGCACTGCACTTGATGAAATCGATCCTGAGATACTTATCTACGGTGAGCCGTGGACAGCTGCAGATACCACCTGTCCCAAGGCTACAGCTGTGCAGGGCAACATGAAATACGTTTCAAAAGAGGTCGCTGCATTTAACGATAAGGTTCGTGATGCAATCAAGGGCAGCTGCTTCAATGCTTCAGATCCCGGCTTTATTCAGGGAGCAGAAAAATTTGAGGAAGCACTCAAGGGCTCTATTCAGGCAAATTCTACTGATATGTCGGGCAATAATAAATGGTCAAAACAGCCTTCACAGACTGTAACATATACATCAGCTCATGATAACTACACGCTGTATGACAAGCTTGTGAAATCTGTAAAGGGTGGATCTGGTTACGGCAACCGTTATGATGACCTTGTAGCAATGAACAAACTTGCAGGTGGTATTATTCTGACCTCGCAGGGTATGTCTTTCTTCCAGGCGGGTGAGGAATTTGCACGAAGCAAATACGGCGACGAAAACAGCTATAAATCCTCGACCTCTGTAAACCAGCTTAAGTGGTATAATACTGTCACGTATTCCGATATTGTTTCCTATTATAAAGGACTTATCGAAATCAGAAAGGCATATTCGCCTTTCCGCGATCCTACCAATACAAGTAACAGTACTATCTATTTCTCATGGGGAACCAATTTGCCGTCAAAGGTTGTTGCGTTCACAATGTATAACAAGATCAATGCAGGTTCTGAATGGGACTATGTTGGCGTACTTCATAATGCAAACAATTATGCGGTTCAGGTAACCCTCAGAACCTATGATGAAAAGACTCTTCCGTCTCAGTGGGTAATTATTGCTGACGGTACAAATGCCGGAACGAAATCTCTCGGAACAACCGGCAGCATAGTTACCGTACCTGCTCGATCTACGATGGTATTAGTGGACAAAACAAGCTTTGATAATACGGTTCTTGAAAAGAAGGGTAAGGTAACCGTAAATCACTATGATAATAGCAGCGGAAAGCTCCTTAAAACAGAAACTATTTCCGGAAAGATCGGTACATCCTACAGCACCAGTCCTGCATCAGACCTTGTTTCAAACGGATATGTAGTAAGCTCAACAACAGGTGCAACCACAGGTATTTATTCCGAAACTGCTGCAACTGTTAACTATTATTATAATTTTGATAGCAGCAATTTCAGTGATATTCAGATATGCAATGTTATCGGTACCGGCGGCGGCGCTATCCTTGGTATTGAAACCTATTCGGGCAGAAACGGGACTTCATACAGCATTACTCCCAAGGAATATGACGGTTATGAGTGCAACCTTGCAGAGTCAGATATTGCAGCAGGTATTTATGGACAGGGCCAGAGTTCATATACCTTCGTATATTATCCAATTGAAAAGCAGAATCTGAAGGTTCATTACTACAATTCCAACAACTGGTCAAGTGTTGTAATGTATGTATATGACGAAAGCAGCGGTACTGCAAAGCTTTTCACCGGAGCATGGCCGGGTACTTTTATGACAAGCGAGGGCAGCGGATGGTATACAGGCTCTGTAAACACGACTGATAAGGTAAAATTCATAGCGAATAATAATAATGCAGGCTCTCAGGATCCTTCTGGTGTTGGTTCATCCGGATATGATGTTCAGGGCGAGGTATGGATCAAAAACGGAACCGTTACATCAGCAGGCAAGGTATATGTCAGATATGTGGACACTACAAATGGTGTTACACTTGACAGTCAGACACTCACCGGTATGCAGGGCTCAGCATATACGACCTCTGCAAAGACCTTCAGCGGCTATACTCTTAGTTCAACACCGACAAATGCATCAGGACAATACGGAAGCAGTACGATTTACGTAACATATAATTACACAAGCAATAATATACCGCTTTCAGCTTCTGCATCTATTAGCGAAGATAGCATAGACCTCGGCGATTCCGTTACCCTTTCTGCATCTGCTTCTGGTGGAACAACCCCATACAAATATTCATATTATTCCAGACCTGTCGGTCAGACCAGTTGGAATACAATTAATGCAAACGGCGGTTCCTCTATTGTATATACTCCGACATCTGCAGGAGATTATCAGGTTAAGATTGTTGTTACCGATTCTGATAGTGCGACCGTTGAAAAGACTCTTTCTCTGACAGTCAATGGTTCATCTTCTGACCTCGTAAACACATCATCAATCAATTCTGATAAGCTTACTCTCGGTCAGAGGATCTACTTCTCAGGTTCTGCAGAGGGCGGCACAGCTCCCTACAGGTATGCATACTACTATAAGAGAACATCTGCTAAGCTCTGGACAACTCTCGGAACAGAGTACGGCACCTCGGTAAGCGAGGGATTCTCTCCCAAAGCACTTGGTGACTTCATGATCAAGATCAGCGTTAAGGATTCTACCGGTACGGTTGTTGACAAGGACTTCACAGTTACAATCGTAGACGGCAAATCAACAGCCTTCAAAAACAATTCTACCATCAGCACGACCGGCGCAAAGCTTGGTACAAAGGTTAAGCTCGTCGGTGCAGCAACAGGCAGCAGCGGATATAAATACTCGTTCTACTATAAGAGAACAACCGCTCGTCTCTGGTACAGAATCGGATCTGATTTCACCTCTACAAGCAAGGCACAGTTCACACCAAAAGCCGAGGGCGATTTCAATGTAAAGATTGATATCATGGACACAAACGGCGAGATTGTATCCCGTCAGTTTGCTGTAACAATAAGCAGCGATTATGATATTGCAACAACAACAGTAAATAATTCTACAATCAGCACAAACTATGCACCGGTTGGCACAAGAATAATAGTAACGGCAGCTGCAACAGGCGGCACAAAGCCCTACACATACGCTTTCTATTACAAGAGAGCAGCGGCTAACCAGTGGAAGGTAATCGGCACAGAATACAGCACAAAAGCCACCGCAGGAGTAACACTGAAGAATGCCGGAGATTTCATCTTCAAGGTATGTATCAGGGATGCAAACGGCGGTATGGTCAGCAAGAATCTTGACGTTGAAATGTACTGATAGCTTCGGTTAAAAACTGAATCCCCATGTTCCGCAGGCGGCATTTGCCGTCTGCGGAATTATTTTCGCCGCTGAAAACTACGACTGAAAGCAGTGAGCTTCCGGCACTTGTTCCAGGCGTAACATAAATGCTCAGGCAACAAAAACAACACAAAAGCGAAGAGTGAATACAGGTTCTATGCGGAGGGAAAAAATCACATAGAATATTGACAAAAAGCAATAGAGTGTAATATAATTTATGTTAGTAATGTGGTTTTTTACCCGAAAAAATAGTATTATGGAGGGGTTAAGATATGAAAGTATGTGCTGCTTGCGGAGCTTCTCTGCCGGACGGAGCCGCGTTTTGTATTTCGTGCGGTTCCAAGGATTTCAGATACGAGACTATTCCCGATCTGGATCAGCCGGAGGAAGAGAAGCCGAAAATAGAATATGACCAGTACGGCAGACCGATAGGTCAGCAACCGGTGGAGGAAGAACCCTTCCAGATGCCGCAGTTTGCCGATCTGTCCGGTAATAATGATAATTTTGGCGAAACTCTCGGTGAGCAGCTTGATCGTCCGCAGTATCTTGACCAGTATGTTGAGCAGATGATGGGCGGATCATCCGGTGGCTATCAGTCACCCCAGATACCTGTGGTTCCGGATTCGGGCTATGTTTCCGGAGGCTATCCCCAGCAGGGTGGTTACGGTCAGGGCTATGCACAGCAGACATCGTATCCGCAGCAGGGTGGCTACGGTCAGGGCTACGCACAGCAGCCATCATATCCGCAGCAGAGTGGTTACGGTCAGGGCTATGCACAGCAGACATCATATCCGCAACAGGGCGGCTACGGTAAGGGCTATGCACAGCAGCCATCATATCCGCAGCAGGGCGGCTACGGTCAAGGCTACGCACAGCAGCCATCATATCCGCAGCAGGGCGGCTACGGCCAGGGCTATGCTCAGCCCCAGGAACAGCAGTACGCTGAGGAATACGAGCCTGAAAATCCTGAAGAAACGCAGGTTTATGAAACTCCGGAACAGCACGAGGCAGAGATAGCGAGTGCACTTGAAAACTTTGGCGCACCTGCTCAGCAGACATATGCAGCACCGGCACCACAGCCGGCTCCCACTCCGAAAACTGCAGCAGCTCAGCCGTTTTCTGCTCAGAGAACAGCAGCACCTAAGGCAGCGCCTGTACCGGCACCTGAAGCTGCACCGAAGCAAACAGCTCCGGCACCGGAGCCTGTGCAGCCGAAGAAAGCAGAGCCGATGCCCGGAGATGACGATTTTGATCCCTACGAGGCAGCTAAAAAAGAAAAAGCTGACCCGTATGCAGCTTCGGCTAATTTTAAATTTGTTCCCAAGGAAGAAAGCGAGGAACAGCAGGAGGAGGAAAATCCGAAAACTCCCAAGGAATGGTATGAAAAGATCATGCATACCGAGGATCATACAAGAGACTATGATCCCAATGACTTCAAGGCACACAAGAAGCACTGCATTCTCTCCCTTTTCGGAATAACCTTCTGGGTTCCTTATGCATTCTGCAGTAACTGCGGTTCTGCCAGATTCTATGCAAACCAGGGATTGCTGATTCTTATTCTTTGTGTTATTTCCGGATTTATAGAATCACTGTTTACCAGCATGGTCAGCATGGCATGCTTCCAGACAGTAGGTACCTCTGCAGCGACTATTGTTGTCGGAATTGTACTTGATGTAATACTTACGATAATTTTCTTTGCTATTCCTGCATTCCTGGTAATTACAGGTATTAAGGATATTAATGCCGGAAAAGTCAAGGATCTTCCTCTGATCGGAAAGATCAGAATTATCCGCTGATAATAATAAAGCCACCCGTCTGACGGGTGGCTTTTGTGTTTCGGAAAAATTTTCAGAATGTTCTGTATTTTGAGGCGATTCCGTTGTTGCGGTTTTCGCCCTTGTGGTAACGCTTGCGGCTGAATACGAATTCTGAATTATCTCCCTTGAAATTGAGAATGATTATCAGAATTGCTGTGACGATAACTCCGATCATCGACCAGAATATCAGTCCCATGAGGACGGAATTGTTGTCGCTCTGGGAATTGTACGGTGAATCCAGAGATGCATCGATTGCCGGCACAGGCGGTTCGATAAGTCCTCCGTTATTTATTGACGCACCGGTTCTTGCTTTATCTTGGGGAAGAATAGCGGCGTTGCTTTCTGCGGAAGCTGAAGCCTTATTTGAGGGGATTACTTTTGCCGCTGTTCTGAGTGCGGCAAAAGGATCGGTTATTTTTATAGCAGTGGGTTTCTTTGTGCTTTCGGATGTCTGTGTACTGCTTTCGGTTCTTGTTGTTCCCTGCTCGTACTGTGACGGCTCCGGTTCATCTTCCAGAGTGCTTTCGTATGAAGGCTCCGGATCTGGCTCGGGTTCCGGTTCGGTTTCCTGTGAGGGCTCCGTCTGCTGCGAGGGTTCCGGATCTTGCTGAGATTGCGGTTCGGGTTCGGGCTCCGGCTCAGGCTGAGTGCTGGGATCGGGTTCAGACTGTGGCTCCGGTTCGGATTGTATGCTTGGTTCAGGCTCGGGTTCAGGCTCGGGCTCAACCGTTGACTGCTCGACTGTGCTTCTCTCGGAAATGGGGTCCTCGTTATCGTTTTCGGCATATGCTGTTACGGAAAAGCTCATAACAGCAGCCAGTACTAAAATTACAGCCGTCATATATACTGATGTGAATTTTTTCATAATATCACCGCCGTATTAAACACTTTCTTTTATTTCTCCATATATTATCCTACATGGTATATTATATCAGATTATTTCGTCTGTTGATAGTGTCATAATATCAGAAAAATTCCCGACATATTTTTTAAATTCAGCTTAAAATCACAATGTATCTTGATTTTCAGCTCTTTTTTGTCGTATCAGAAAGTTCTGTCAGCATTTCTCTGAGCATTTCACCTAACAGCCATCCGGAGTACCGCACTTCCTCGACGGTATTTGAGTCGGCACCTATCTCTATAAGCAGGGAGCCTGTATTTACATTCATGTTGTACATGAAATCTCCCAGGTAAAGCGGACGCAGCATATCAGGGTAGCGTGAAAGTATTTTTTTCTGCAGCTGCAGGGCGAAGCGAAGATTATATTCCCAGTCTTCGAAATAATCCGCTCCCTCGTAATTGTAGCCGGCCAGTATCATAATCTGTGCTGCCTTTCTGCCGTCAACAGAAAAAACCGGCTTGCTGCGGCTGGTATCCGTTCCAAGCCCGTCGCGGTGAATATCGAGGACGACTTTTATTGACGGATATTTCTCAAGGTATGAGCTAATAGTATTAAAGCTCCTGTCATATGCGCCGCTGTAGGTGTTGTCGTGTATTGTTGTATCGTGGATAGTGACTATCCCGGCTTCATTCAGCCTGTCGGCAATTTCTTTTCCCACGGCGCAAACATTCTTTGTCGGGTCGTCGCTTCTGGGATAGAAGCTTTCATAATAATAGCCTGTGTCGAATTCGAGAAAGCTTTCGTGCGTATGGGTGTGGTATATCAGTACCTGCGGCTTGTCTGTTTTTTGTATGGTAAATCCGAGCCGCGCTTCGAGCTCCTTTTTTAGATCAGGCTCGAATGAAGAACTGTTTTTCACCTGTACCCCCTCGCAGGCTATGTCGCCCTGCGTTATGGTGAATTCCTCAACAGGATACTGCTGCTCACCCTCGTGTTCCCGGTCGTATTTTTCTCTTGCTTTTTCATCGGGTGCAAGGCTTATAAATTCAGCGGCATGCTTTGCAGATGTTGTTTCCTCCGCTTTTTTTTCCTTGTCTTCCTCCGGTGCGGAACTTTCCTCTGCCGGAATGCTGTTTTCGTGGACTTTTGCAGGGGACTTTGTGAGATAGCCGGGTTCGAGATATCTGCTGCCGCTTGTCATGGTGCTGTTTGCTGCGAGCAGCTCAAGACCGCTGCACAGACCGCTTCCGCAAATCCGCGAAACGGTGCACGCCACAGCGCATACTACCAGTATAAGTGCAACCGTAGCCGCTCCGGCTGCTTTCAGTATTTCCCTGTATCCCCTCATGTTAAGCCCCCCTGCTTTTTGTACATTCTATGATAGGCAGAGGGTGCTTATTCATTTCACAAGCTCACACAGCTCCTCGAAGCTGCAGCTTTGCTGCAGGGCGCAGTTGATTGACATTCCGATTAGCCTTGCCGCACGTTCGGTAAGAAGATCTATCTCTCTCGGAGTGACTATCAGACCGGCGTCCTCGCCGCCGTCGTCTTTTCTGAAAATATCACGGGCAAGCGTAACAGCCGAAACGACTGTCGGTACACCCATCCCGATAACCGGAACACCGAGAGTATTGCTGTCGAGTGCAGGCCTGTTGTTGCCGACACCTGAGCCGGGAGAGATACCGCTGTCTGACAGCTGTATTGTCCTGCCGAGGTGAGAAAGGCTTCTCGATGCCAGAGCGTCAACTGCGATTACCGCACACGGATGCATAGCAAAGGCGAGCGCAGATACTACCTCTCCGACCTCTATTCCTGTGCGGCCGAGTACTCCGGGTGATATTACGCTGACGCTGCGCAGTCTGTCAAGCCCTGTGCTTCTTGCAAGCTCTCCGCGTATATGACGTGTTGCAAGAACCTGAGCGGCGCTTTTCGGGCCCAGAGAATCCGGCGTTATTTCTGTATTCCCTATGCCTATAACAAGAATGTCTCCTTTTTCAGGAAGAAGCGCGTAAAGCTCACGGGCTACTGTCAGTATCTGCTCTCGTACATCGCGGAAATTATCAGTCAACGGCAGTCCTTCTGCCGTGATATAGGTTCCGCATGGCTTTCCGAGTTTTTCGGCAGCGTCCTTTGAGCTTATTTTCATACGGCTGATTTCAAGCGATCCTGCCTGCTCCTTTTCAACGCTTACGCCGCAGATATTTTCTCCTGCAAACTTGTGAGCTTCGACGGCGAGATCTGTTGTACAAAACATTATTATCACCCCTTGCAGCATATATTTTTAATATACCCTGCGAGCGCTTGTTAATTCCTAATATACAAAAACTTCCGATTTTTATTGCTTAAAAACGGTAAAAATAATTGTTGACAACATATGTTAATCAAAGTATAATTTTATAGGGAAAAGAGAATTATTCGTTTCTGGAGGAAAAAAATGAAAAGATTTGCGTCCGCAGCACTTGCTGTGATATTGGTTTTATCTTCGGTTGCTCTTTCCGGATGTAACGGAGATCCTTTCAAGGGCGGCAACGGAGTGAGAACAGGAACCGTTCAGTCCGGTCAGGAGGATCAGTCATCCGCGCCGGGGGAAAGCTCCAAGGTAGAACCGAGCGATATAAAAAATATTGAATCAAAGCCTGAAATAACATCGGAACAGATAACTCAGCTTAAGGATATGTTGAACACATACAAGGAAATACCGGGCTTCAATAACGGTGCGACCTCAATTGATGCGAAGAGCATTTCCGAGGGGAAAAAAGTTACATTCATTGCCGACAATATGAATAACACCTTTACAAATCTTGTGGCTTCTCAGTTTGTTAAGACTGCGAAGACCGTAGGTTTTGCAGGTGCTACAGCTGATGAATCAGACGGCACACCGGCTTTTTACAACGAGCAGCTTGAAGCAGCTCAGACCGACAGCGATATTGTTATTATGTACGGCGACATAAATAAGGACGTTGTGGGCGGCTCTATCGAAAGAGTGCAGGCTCACGGCAAGAAGGTTATTTCCGTCGGAAATATGGGAAATGAGAATAAGGACCATTATGTTGACTATACAATTCCGATAAACTATCAGCTTACAGGTAAGCTGATGGCTGACTGGGCTGTTGCACAGACTTCCGCAAAGGTAAATGCACTTGCTATCAACAATTCAGATTCCACTCTTTCGAGCGCTATCTACAACGGATTTGCCGAGGAATTCAAAACCTACGTAACCTCCGGTTACTGTACCGTACTGAGCGGTTCTTCAATCGAGATCGGAAACGGTCTGACCGAAAAGATCATGAATGCGATTAAGAACGACTCCAATCTCAATTACATTATTGTTCTTGATGAAGGCATGATCGCAGACACTGTAAGCGCAGTTGAGCAGTCGGGTAAAAAGATAAGCGTTCTGGGTACCGGCGGCGGAAAGGATGCTCTCGGCGCAGCAGAAAGCGGTAAGGTTGAAATGCTTGTTGCTCAGAGCTACGAATGGACAGCATATGCAACAATCGACTATGCTCTGCGTGTTCTGAATAAATCCGAGCTTCCCGAACTTCAGGATGTTCCGGTAAGAATCGTTGACGCTGAGCTTATCAAAAAGGAAATGGCAGACAGCAGCTATGATGCAGACGGCTTCTATGAGATATGCTTCGGCAGCAGCTTTATAACCGGATATAATCAGATCTGGGGACTTTGATTAATATAATCAGAAATGGGACGACCACAGTTTGTGGTTGTCCTTTTCGTTTCTTTGGGGATAAGATAAAGATATCCCCGGCGGTTGAAATGCACTGCCGGGGGTATCAATTTGCGTATGGATATGACAATCGGTCCGGTGAAAAGGATAATAGTCGGTAATCTTGCTATTCTCTGACAGGAGGAATAAAGCTGCGGAACGCCTGAACCATTTTTTTGTGGTGTATCAGAAAATGAATGGTCGGGTATTTGTTTTTTGAAACGATCACAAGATTATCGCCTGTTACGGTATAGTCGATATTGCGGAAAACAGGAGCGTTGTCTGTCTTGAGAATAATATTCGGATGACCCTGCGCAAAAACCATTGTCTGCTGCAGGTGTTGAGTGTATTCTTCGTAAGTGTAGGGGATATCGGTTTCGCAGAATATCTGAGACAGAGCAAGATTGATCGGCTGGGCTTCAAACTCCTCCTGCGACAGCTCGGGTATGGTCAGGGTAAGCCGGTGGAAAGTAAGGTACTGCTCTACGGTTTCAAGATACTCCCGCCGGAAAGATAGTATCTCCCTTGCCGTGTCGTCATCGGCTTCGCTGCGTGACAGGATCAGTTTAAGCTTATCCTCCGGTATTGTGTATAAAGGCAGTGAGCATGCAACCGTCATGCGCTCCCCGTGTCCCCAGGTTTTTTTCAGCTCCGGTATCAGCTCGTATTTGCGGTGTACTGAATAAATGTCCATAAGCGGCTCTGCTTTTTCAAGCAGACGCTCTGCTTTTTTGCGGTAAAAGCGTATATTGTCCTCCGCCTTTGTGAGAGTGTATTTTCCCTCGGAGTGGTATCCGGCAATGGCACTGCCTTCCATAGCCGCTGCACCTGAAACCTTGAGCAGATGCAGGAAAACTCCGCTCTGGCTTGTAGGCAGATACCACGGAGATATCTGCCCGGTCATGTACATCGGGATATTGCTTTCGAGTCCGAGCATCATTTCTCCGAGAGGTCGGTTAACGTCGTGGATAATGTGCAGGTGCAGTCCCTTTTTCAGCAGCATAGCCATTCCGAACATCCATTTTTTGGGGAATTCCTTGTCATTCGCCATTTCGCCGATCGGCATGTCGCTGTAGAGAATGCAGTCCTCCATCGAACGCGATGTTACAGTGGTTTTTATAAAATCAAGCTCGCATTTCATCATACCGTCAAGTCCGGTGTAGGTTTTGTTTGTCGGAAGCTGAAAGGGAACAGTGGGCAGCCGGATGTCATTGAAATGAATTGATGAAATGAATTCATCCAGCGAAAAGCTGTCCATCTGCTGCAGAAAATGTCCGACCGGATCGTCGCTGCTTCTTGTTACGTTTGTGCCGAGCCATGCGGCAACTGTACTCTGAATTCCTGCCCTGCCGGAAAGAGATGCCTCGTCGCAGCGCAGAAGCTTTGAAAGCGCAGAAATATCCATCGGGTCGGAGCAGCGTGCAGCTGCGAAGGCTGCAACCTCCGTTGTGAAATCCGCAATATTGCCTGGTCGCCGCTGACCGGAAAGAATCTTTGAAATATGCGACGGGTCATAGGAGAGTGCCTTTGCAAGGGTGCTGCCGCGGATATCCAGTACCTTCAGCAGGGCATTAAGATTCGCAAGATAAGTGTCGTAGTCTATATACAGATGATTTTTTACACTGTCCTGCAGAACTGTCAGTATTTCCGTTTCAGAAACTGAAAGTCCTTTTTCGCGGGCTGCTTCGCAAAGTCCGTGGGCAAGCTTTTGTATCTGCTCGCCGTCAACGGCAGGCTCACGTGCGCCGCTCTTGTACCTTGCAACAGTGCTTATATTCAGCCCTGCCTTTTTTGCCAGTTGTGTGTAGGTTATGTCAAATTGCTGCAAATATGCTGTGAATTGTTCTTCAAATGTCATGTTGCCCTCCGGGGAATATAGTTTGGTTCAGGTTTTGTGGCGTGTTCAGATAATCTGCTGAAAAAGGGAATGGGCCGGCTTTTCGGCCGACCCATAGGGGATTAAGGTGAAGTGAACAACAATGGACGTTTACTTCTCCGCAATCATTATACACCATTTGTCGGAATTTGTATATTTATTATACAACTGTTTCCCGTATTGTCAAGGCTTTTTTGGAATATAGCAACAAAAATATCCTGTTGTATGTTATGATAACAGTGAAGTATTGCTTTCTGCTGATTGCGGATGGCGATAATTAAATTATAAAGGAGGATATAATATGAAGAAGAAACTGACGGCAGCTATTCTGGCTACACTTATTACAGCCGGCTCTTTGCCTGTTACAGCTTATGCAGCAAACGGTCCCAGTGAATATATGTGGAGCGACGGCTGGTATCCGGCATATGTGGCATTTTACAGTAATAATGAGGAAAACTACAAGCTTTTCGGGCAGAACCAGACCTATACCGGTGTTCTGGAGGGTGCCGAGTATGACAGAACGACAAACACACTTACCCTGACGGATTTTAATCATCCGGAGCTTTACCTTGAAACAAACATGATGGGCGACGATTTCAAACTTGATATTGAGGGCGAATGTGTGCTCGGAGTTATCAATGTTTGGGGAGATATGTACGGCGGCAGCCTTACCGTCACGGGTTCAGGTGAACTGACAGTAAATCCGGACAAGAGCATGGAAAGCGCCATCCGTCTTATGGCTGAGGAAAGTGATTCAAAACTGTACTTCGACAGCGATGTCACCGTTCATCTTTACGGAACGAATAATGAAGGAACGGATGATAATTATTCAGCATTAGTACTGTATACTACTCACAGTGATATGGAGACCGGTATCAGCTTTGCAAACCCCATCGATTATCCGGTTGAAGCCGAGCGTTTTAGTTACGAAAGCTCTGACTACAAGCCGGCATTGGTTCAGGAAAGTGATGACTGGACAAGCTATCATGGCTTCAGACTGAGCTGTGACAGTGATCCTGACGGAATATATTCTGCGATAGAAGATACATACAATAACGGCGAAAAAAAATACAATGTTTTAAAGTTTCTGTATCTGGAAAGCTTTGATGCGGTTGTAAATGATCCGTATTTTTATATGCAAATGATGACAGAGGATGAGCTTGAGAAAGCCGGTTTCCATTTTGTAACGGATCTGCTGCCGTCCACTATCAAGTATTCTTCCGAATGGAATGAGAATAATCGCGGTGTTCAGGCAACTAAGGTGACGTGCGAATCTGATCCGAATGGAATTTATTGTGCAAACTTTAGCTGGAACGGCGTCGATGACCACGATCCCGATAACTATTACATTCACCGTCTGCTCTGGGACGAAAATCAGCAGTACTACGTTGAAGATGAAAGCTTTGAAAGCGTTTCATTCAGCGCTGAGGAATTTGCAGCATCAGAATATAAGTTGGTTTATGAAGATGTTGTAAAGAATATTCAGTTTAAGTCCTGGTATTATGTTGATCTTCCGCCCAGTGAGGGAGACGGAAACTTTCAGCATTCAGACAATCGGGTGTTATGTGCGGACGATCCGGACACTATCTACATCCAGATAGGTACATATGAAGACCGTGTTGAAGGTGAGCTTGTTGATGAGGGTTATCTTATCAAGCCGGTATACTACAACGAGGAATATGGAGAATATTATCGTGATTCCGACTCAGAATATAGCCCCGAGGGAATTGAAGTTTCTTATAAGGATTTTGAAGATGGCAAATACAGCTTTATGACAGAGGTCGTTAACGAGCAGATCAAGCTCAGGTATCTCCCTAAGGACTATGATCCTGAGGACTATTTGTCAGAAGGCTATCGTGTAGAAAAAGACGACGTATTGTATCTTGCTACAGAGTATACCACAGTCAGGGGCGGTGTCAGTATTAAATGCTATGATATTTCTGATCTGACCTATGACGAAGACAAGGGGTATTATGTCAGAGGAGAATATATCTGTGATGCTGAGAGCGAGGAAGAACTGGAAGAAAAAGGCTATCACTTCATTAAGGATGAGCAGCGTGTAAAGTATACGACTAAAAGAGACGTGGATTATTACAATATGGAGGTATATGAGGATACCGCAGGTAATCAGTACCTGTGCAATTTCAACGGCAATGTTTATACCTTCAGCGAGGACGAGACTCTGACACTCAACGGAAAGAAATACTATGTTCCTACTCTTACCAAGGAAGTGAGTAGGTTTGATCTGACTGCTCCGCAGCATACAGTTGAAACTGATTTGTATATGTATCGTCTGAGGGGCAGTGAATTCACATACGAGGGCAATGGTGAGCATCCGCTTGTAAATAAGTCATCGATAAATTCCGAAAAGATCTCCCTCGGCTCCAGAATTACTTTCAACGGAGATGCAAAGGGCGGCAGCGGCAGCTATACATACACATACAGCTACAAGCGAACCAGTGCAAAGCTTTGGAAAACGATAGGAACAGAGGACACAGAGGCTACTGTAGTA
>ONAX01000062.1 GCA_900315875.1 uncultured Eubacteriales bacterium
GGTCACGCGCCACTCAGTTTCCGGAGCCTCAGACAGCTCGCGCAGTCTTTGGAACTGCTCTTTCTTATCAATATGCAGGAAAATTTTCAGAACAAGATATCCGCTGTCACGAAGCTGACGCTCGAATTCATTGACCTGACGCATGCGGCGGTGGTATTCGTCCCTTGTGATCTCATGCCGCAGTAATTTGCTGACGGCACAGTCCATCCAGCCGGAATCCATAAAGGATATCTTGCCGTTTACGGGGATAGTGCATGCATACGGGTACAGATACGGGTAACGCTGCTCTGTTTCGGGAACGATAACGGGGGATTCAACACGATAGAAACGCGGGTCGATTTCGCTGATAAGCTCCTTTATCAGGCTGCCCTTGCCTGCAGCCGCCCAACCCTCGATCAGAACGATCACCGGAAGCCTGGCTTCCATAAGCTTTTGCTGCTGAGCCAGAAGCCGCGCTCTCAGTTCCTTAATCTGCGCGCTGAGCTCCTCCTTATCCTCACGTTTTCGGGGTTCAAAATCCTTCAGCATTGTTTACCATCCTTTCTTTAATACGCCGCAGCAGAAAATATAACATTTTTCAACTGCAATTCGTATTATTGTTATTTCCGTACAATTCTTTATACCATTCTATCACAATATTTCAAAGATTTCAATCACAAAATCACGCATAATGACGCTGCGCTGCCCTTGCGATTGCAATAAAAAATCCCGGAGGAATATCCTCCGGGAAATCATCATTTTTCAATTTTTGAAGGCAGAGCCTTTCTTTTCGGGCAGAACTGGGTACAGACCTTGTCGGTGCAGTTTATGCAGCGGATAGCCTCGTTGCTGCGGTCCCAGAAGCGCTCGGGATGAAGAATCAGTGCGCCCTCCCATATAATCCATACCGCAAGTCCGGCGGCAAAAAGGCTCAGGGAGAAGAAGCTGGGGATCAGCACCATCGGGGTGAACATAAAGAAATGATCCCAGTTATATATCCGGCAGGTGGTGCAGCAGCGGTTGCCCATTGCGAGACGAAACGGACACCAGATCAGCACACAGATAAGATCGCTGATATAATAGAACAGCGTAACAATAAGCATCCATTTCTCATCAATGATATTCAGCAGGCGCAGTACAGCCGGAATTGCATTGAGCAGAAGCCATGCGAGCATTACAAGAACCGCACGTTTATTGGCAGCCCTGATATAGCTGCGAAGCTCTTCGCGGTCGTATCCGTTTTTTGCCTCAATATAGAACTTGCCGAACTGCTTTTGCGAGCCGAGGGTCATATATCCCCTTGATGGAGTAAGCTTGAGTGCCATATCCACCATCCAGAGAAGCCAAAGGAGATGGAAAACCGAAAATTCCGTAAAAAAGCTCCAGCCTTTCAGAATATTAAGCTGAGAGGGAAAAAGGAACATCACCGCTACGCTCAGCACTGAAATAACGCATCGCATTACAAGACGGAATATAAAAATTTTTCTTCTTTTAGAGATCTTTTTAGCTGCTGCGGGAACGCTCCTGGTAGGTGCAGAGTTCATTTAATCAACTTCTTTTCTTTTATCATTCACAGACGAAGTATTATTTCCGTACAGAAAGACTCATACTAAGTAATGATACTCCATTTTTCGACAAATGTCAACGTTCGCAGCCCATATTTATAAGTTTTTTATGTCACGCAATCTTGTTTTCTTCACTGATCTCAATACGGAGTCTTTTTATTATCTTTTTTTCAAGTCTTGATATATAAGACTGAGATATTCCCAGTATATCCGCGACCTCCTTTTGTGTATGTGCCTTTTTTCCCCTGAGCCCGAATCTCAGCTCCATTATTGAAAGCTCCCTTTCGGACAGCCTGGATACCGCCTCCATAAGCTGGCTTTCCTCGCTTTCTTTTTCAAGACGGACATTCACCGTATCGCTGTCGCTGCCGAGTATATCCGCTATCAGAAGCTCGTTTCCGTCGTAATCCACATTAAGCGGCTCATCTATTGAAATTTCGTTTTTCTGCTGAACCGTTTTTCGCAGGAACATCAGAATTTCGTTTTCAATGCATCGCGAAGCATAGGTCGCAAGCTTTATACCCTTTTCCGGGCAGAAGGTATTGACCGCCTTTATCAGACCGATCGTCCCGATGGATATCAGATCTTCAACATTTATCCCGGAGCTGTCGAATTTCTTTGCGATATATACCACAAGCCTCAGATTATGCGTTATCAGCTCCTCTCGTGCGCCTTCCTCACCGGATGACAGACGGGTGATAAGGTCTGCCTCCTCATCGGCGCGAAGCGGCGGCGGAAGGGTTTGCGGTCCGTTTATGTAATAAACGCCCTCCCGTCCCATAATACGGATGCGAAGTGCTGTAAACGCCCCGGCAAGGGTGTTTGCAGCGTCAGAAAGTACTGCCATATACACTCCTCCTCGTTATTGTACCGCGCTTGCAGGCAGAATGGCGTCTATGCCTGCTGCAAGCTTTTGTATCCCGTTTGCAACAAAGCCATCTATCTTCCTTTCCCCCTCCTCTGTAATAACACTGATTGTATCCGGTCTGACCGCCTTCAGCAGACCGCTTGAACCGACGCCTGAATAAGGCACAAGCCTTGTGCCGTGCGAAAAATCCTCCTCGCAGAGCAGCCCGGGAGACAGAACTATCACCGGATCTCCGGAAAACGGCTCACAAAGTGTACTGCCGGAATCGATCAGCGCCGTGCAGGATAGTTTTCTGCCGTTTACGCTTATTTCTATTTTGCATTTTGTGCCCGACGACTCTCCCCTGCCCGTGATCCTGATGATGACGTGCAGCACAACATAGCAGATCACCGTTGCCACGATCAGAACCAGCGGAGAAATATCGATATACACGCTGCTGTTTCGCACTATAAGGCTTGACGGTGCAAACAGCACCAGCAGCGCCATCATCGCACCGCAGTAGCCGAAGCTTATAAGAAAAAACGCTGCCGCTGTTCTGATATAAAGCGCCCTCGGCAGCGGTGCAAAGGCTATGCCGACAATGGTGCAGGCAAAGGCAAGGCTCAGTATCAGCGACAACCCCGACGGCAGAGCAGGCAGCAGAATGACAAAGGACGAAAGTCCACCTGCCGCAGCGCCGAGCAGCAGTCGCAGACGTCTGACGGAAATATTCATAAACCGCCGCACCGTCAGCAGAATTATATAATCGATTATGAAATTGACGCAAAAAAGGATATCGATATAGATAGTTCTCTGCATATGCACCTCACAGCAAAATATCCTGCACCAATATAATACAGCACACTGCATAAGATCTTTGTCTTTTCACGACGTATCAAAAAATATCGGAAGAGCGGTATCTGCTCTTCCGATGACGCATTATGTTGCCTGCAGCCGGGTATTTTCGGCATTCAGTCCGAAGCTTACGGACAGAGCAGCGTCTACCTTATCCATGTCGTATACGCCGAGACTGCCCATTTTTTCCCTCAGGCGGCGTTTGTCAATTGTGCGTATCTGCTCAAGCAGCACTACACTGTCCTTTGACAGACCGCTGTCGCTGGCATAAAGCTTGATATGCGTCGGAAGGTCAGCCTTTGAGCCGCGGCTTGTTATTGCGGCGGCGATCACCGTAGGGCTGTACCGGTTGCCGACATTGTTCTGAATAATCAGCACGGGACGGACACCGCCCTGCTCAGAGCCTACAACAGGGCTGAGATCGGCATAGTAAATATCTCCCCGTCTAATGACCATAGCTTTTCACTCTCCGAATATTTTTTAGCTGGGCTATGATGATATTCTTCCCAGAAAGATGCTGGTTTAATCACTACAGCGAAGCCTTACCGAAAAACAGAATCGGTATTACTGCATAATATTCATCCGTCAGCACAGTTGACAAGTCCCGTTATGTATTCCTTTGTTTTAACCGATCTGTTTATCGGTGATATTCTATTATATGCACGCTCTCTGATATAAATAACCCTGCGCAGAATATTACAGCAACTGCGCAGGGTGTATAAATTCATTCAATTTTTTCGTTCCAGAAATCGATCGGACTTTCCGCTTTTATCAGTTCTCCTGTTTCAGGACTTGTTATGGTCATTTCACAGCAGTGCAGACACTGACGCGAAAAGTGCTCACGGCTGCCGCCGTACATATCGTCGCCTGCAAGCGGATGACCGATACCGGACAGATGCGCGCGTATCTGGTGCGTTCTTCCGGTTTCAAGCCAAAGCAGCAAAAGAGTGTATTTATCCCCGTAATTTTCCAGTACCTCATAGTGAGTAATGGCAGTATCGCCGTCAGCAGACGCAACACGCTGGATGGAGTGCCCCTCCATTACCTTCAGCGGCGTATCTATAGTACCGCTGCCGCAGAGCCGACCTTCACAAAGGGCTGTGTATTTCTTGCTGCAATGTGAGGACAGAAAAAACGCCGCAAGGGAATTTTTTGCCGTCAGCAGCAATCCTGATGTATCCTTATCCAGTCTGTTTACCGGGCGGAAAAGATATCTTTCCCCCATAAGCTGTGCATGATAAGCCGCAGCACCGGCAAGCGTTCTGCTTGTATAAGCTCCGACCGGGTGCACAAGCATTCCTGCAGGCTTATCGAAGATTACGGCATTGTCGTCCTCATAGGCAACCCTGACGTCTATAGGCTCAGGCGTGATCCATACATCATCCTGCGGAAAGGTTATTTCGACCACATCTCTGCCGTGCAGCAGGTCAATACTGCGAAGGCTTTTCCCGCCGACGGTAATGCCGGATTCGGTCTTTTTAAGTCTGGTCAGCATACGCGCCGACAGGCCGCACCTGCGGCGCAGAAAGGTCTTGACCGTTATTCCGTCAAGCTCCGCCGGAACGATAAAACGCATTTTCACATCTCCAAATCAATCTATATTACAGATTACTCGGCTGATCCGCATAGGGAAGTATTGCTATTTCGAGGTTGCCGTTCTTGGTTCTAAGCTCGTCGATAAATACCTTTTCCTCGGTGGCGTCCTTCATGCGGATCTTGTAGGAAAGGCGGAACATGCTGCCCATGCCTGTTGTCTTAACGCCGGCATTTTCCCAGCTCTTAAGATAGTGTTTGAATATTTCATCAAATGTATCGGAATATTCAAGGGATTCCGGAATCGTGATGCGAAGAAGTCTGTCCTGCGCAAGAGCCTTGTGCTCGAAAATCGGCAGGAATGACAGTACTACGAATATCACGCCCATGCAAAGCATTATTACAACGCCATAGCCAACATAGCCCATGCCGAATGCAATTCCGGCACCCATTGCGATAAGAATAGCAGCAATCTCATCCGCGCTGCCCTGTGCGCTTCTGAAACGGATAAGGCTGAATGCGCCGCCGATTGCAACGCCTGCGCCTATATTTCCGGAAACGAACGTAATAACCGATGCAACCACAAAGGGAACAATTGCAACTACGATAAAGAATCGTCTTTTCGACGGAATGCGGAAGGACATTATCCATGAATACAGGAAGCCTGTCACAAGGGCGGCTGCCGCCATAATAAAGAACTGCGATGCGTTTACGGTGGAAGAATAAATTGAATCAAACATAATTTTAATTTCCTTTCATCTCATTTTCAACAACTGCTGACGATATGCTTCTCCGTATTTGGAAAAGCTGCCCTTATATATCCTGCCTCTGGTCAGTATTTCCGAAAGCCAGAGCGGAACTGCCTGCTGGACCTTGACCTCGAGTATTGTCGAGCCCTCCGGCAGAAGCGGCGTACCCTGCATATCCTTGGTAAGAACAAGGTCGTCATAGCGGTAGCGCGGACAGTGGTCTATTGTCAGGCGAAGGTCGCCTCCCGGCTCAAAATACGCCACGCGGTCGTATATTATCAGGCATGCCGGAACAAGTGTTTCGTAGTAATCGCGGAAGGTGGTTATTTCGCGGTTGATCTGTCCGCCGGCGCATATATCTCCGTCGCCGTCGAAGAATATCTTTACAAGCGGAAGCGTGGACTGCACTCTGCGCTTATAAACTATGCCGTATGCCTTTCGTTTCAGCTCCAGGAATACCGGAGAACTATCTGTTGCGATGCCGTAGGAGCGAAGCCTGATTTTTTCCTTGAAGGGCGGCTTTTCTATCGACGTCCTGATAAGCCGGTAATTCGGAGTGTCATAGTAAAGGGAAGCTATGCTGGTCAGACCGAATTTATCGATCTGCATATGGCCCTCGACGCTTTTCTTGAAATATTCCGTCTGTTCCGGGGTCAGAAGATATTTCATTTCGTAGCGCTTCATAACAACAACGGGATTTGCTACAACTGCCATGCTCTCACCTCCCTGTTTTACATATCTATTTTCAGTGTGAATTCACCGCCTGCGGATTTTGCGGATGCTCTGCCGCCGATATGCTTTACGACACCCATAACATAAGACAGTCCCAGTCCGGCGCCGTCCTTATCCTTTGCATTGTCAAGTCTTGTAAACCGGTCGAAAACCTGATCGCATGAGCCTGCCGGAACAGCAGCAGGATTTTTCTGAAGGAAGGTAATCCTGTCGCCCTGCTTTTTCAGCGAGAATTCAGCCGTACCTTCGGCAAATTTCAGGGAATTATCAATCAGCTCACCCAGCGCTCTTTTCAGTGCGTCCTCGTCGGATTCTATAAAAATATCCGGATCTATGTCAGTCGTCAGCTTTATTCCGGCATCCTCAAATTTCTTTTTCTTGCGGTCAAGTGCGGAATTAAGAAGATCGGAAAGATTGAGCCTTGTCTTTGTCATATCCTTTTCCTCGAACAGCGACAGAACACTCAGATTCTTTACAAGCTTTGTCATTTTGCGTACCTGACGGTTAATCGTTTTTATCTGCTCGCTTTCGCCCTGCTGACGTTCCATGATTTCGGTATTTGCATTTATAACGGTCAGCGGCATGCGGAAGTCGTTTTCTATGCTGCCGATGAAGCTCTTCTGCTTTCTTTCGGCTTCCTCAAGCGGTTTGAACAGCCATTTGCCGACAAATCTGAGTATTATGAACGACAGCAGCATGAACACCAGTCCGCCGCACACTGATATCAGCAGAATACGGTAGGCGGATGTAAGCTCGCGACCCTGATCTATTACGGTAACATACTTTACGCCGTCGTGCTTATATATCCTGTAGCGGTATGTGCCGTTTACCCAGCCGGTCTTTGCCGAACCCAGAAGATCACCCGCAATCTCCTTTGCTTCATCCTCAGTAATCGCAGACACCTTGTACACGACTACCGACGGTGTACCGTTTTCATCGAACGATACTGTAAAGTATCTGAGCGACGAATTCATTTCAGGAGAATCGGGACCCATCGGGCCGATATTGTCTGAGAATCTGTTCAGTGCAAGTCCGCTTGCGCTTTCCTTGCCTGCTGCAGAGCCTGTTGTCGGAGACGAATTCTGCTGAGGATTATTCTGTTCTCCCTGCTGCAGTGCAGCGGGGTCATTGCCGCTTCGCGGTCCGAATGCATCGACTTTGTCGTAATAGCCTCCGTGATCCTTTATCTGCTTTGTTATCAGATCGGCGTCCTCTGCCGCCATTGCGAAATTAATGACATTGATTACGGACATCAGCGCCGCAAGCAATATTAATATTGCTATCTCCGAGTACAGTACAAATTTTCTTCTGACCTTATTCATTATTATTCACCAACCTGTAGCCCTCGCCGTTTATGTACTTTATGCGAGGTTTTTTATTAAGCCCTTCGATCTTTATATTGAGAGAATTGATATATGCGCCCATGCGTTTAGCGTCTATTTCCTTATCCTGAGAAAGAGCCGAAAGAACATCCATTTCCCTGCAGGTTATCCGCTGTTTTCCGCACAGCATGAAGCTGCCCTCGGATACCTCTATATCACCTATACTGAAAACGTTACTGCTTTTTCTGCGGTTTATCACTTCCGAAGCAAGCTCCAGAAGCTCCTGCGGCAGGAAAGGCAGGCTTATATATGCATTAGCAATATTATTGCCGAGAAGCATTGACGAGGATATACTCTTTTCCGAAATCACAATGACAGGTATATCCTTTTCCTGAAGAATCTGTATTATCTCGCCGCACTTGACTCTCGGAATCGTTCTTTCAAGAATAACAAGGTCAAAAGCTGTTTCGGATATTTTTCTGAGAGTCTGGGCACCGTCGAAGGTGGTATCCGTTTCATACCCTGAAATCTCAAAAAGCTTTGCAAAGGATGAAAGGAAATCCCTGTCCGAAACAGCAAAAAGTATTTTCATTTTACTCACTCCCTTTGCCGGTAAGTATCCCTTGATTATAGGATAACATTACGTAATAATTCGTGTCAATCATTATTTATATCTGACAATATTATTATAATTGATTTTACTATGAATTGTGCGACAAATTTTTAAATATTACCTTAATTTTTTTCAAGAATGAATACTGAGTTCCGGCTTTTTCTGTCAGATTATATTTATGAGGTCAGGGAATGAATTATTTTCGATAAAAATATGACATAGAAGCCAACCCCGAAAATGTATGTGATGTGTTTCACAATTCCAGCACGCACTTATCAGGATATCTTTAAATAATATGATGAAAATCGTTATTTTTTATCGTATAAAGTTGACTTATAGTAAAAAAAATGATATCATTGAAACACAAACCGGTTGGTTAATCTCCGTCGGTTTCATTTTAATCAAGAGGTGAATGTATATGAACAACCCCTATCCGCAGCAAGCAGCTCCCATTACTCCCATCAAGGCCGACAGAGGATTCGGCATGTATCTTCTTCTTTCGCTCGTAACATGCGGCATCTACCATCTTGTTATCATGACGGTTTATTCCAGTGATATCAATACGATCGCTTCAAGGTACGACGGAAGGAACACTATGAACTTCTGCCTTGTCGCTTTCATTCTCGGTCCGCTTACAGGTAGTATTTTTACTTTCATCTGGCACCACACTTTCTCAGAAAGAATCGGTATCGAACTCAAAAGAAGAAACATTTCTTACGAATTCGGTGCAAGCACCTTCTGGCTTTGGTACGTACTCGGGGCGCTTATCCTTGTCGGACCGTTTGTATATATGTACAAGCTGATCCAGTCAATGAATATGCTTGCAGCAAGCTACAATCAGTACGGCTGATATCAGGTTATCCCACGGCTGCCGCGTTTGCGGCGGCCATTTTTTTGTTACAAAACAGATTTTTTTGACGTTTATTGAATACATTGCAGCGGAAAAGTCAATACTTTCCCTGAGCATTTCCAAAGCATTATTTATCGCTGCAGATGCTTTCTGATTCACATACGGAAGACCTGTTAATCAGCTTTGGATAAATAGTTAAGATTATAGCGGCTTCGGGGTTGATTTTTTGTTAATTTTGTAGTAGAATAATCGTGTAAATATAGCCGCCGTAAACCGCGGCAGAAAAAATCATCGGAGGTGTTTTTATGGCAGCTGAAATGAAAATAAGAACTAAAAATAAAGACGTTTATCTTCGCGTTAAAAAAGGTCATTTTGCAACAATGCACAGCCACACCAACTACTTTATCGACGTTACAACACAGAAAATGCGTCTTTCGGAGGCAAAGGCTGTTGCGTCCGAGCTTGTGCGCAATTACCGCACCAACACCATAATAGATACCATTCTTTGTATCGACGGCATGGAGGTAATCGGCACATGCGTTGCAGACGGTCTGACAAGCGAGCATTATCTCAACATGAACGCACACCAGACAATTTACGTTGTTTCCCCGGAATTTATCACAGGCGGACAGATGATGTTCCGCGATAACCTCGTTCCTATGCTTGCAGGAAAGAACGTGCTTGTTCTCGCGGCTTCAGTAACGACCGGCAAAAGCGCACTTGCCGCAATTGACGCTGTTCAGTATTACGGCGGAAAGATTGCAGGTCTTGCTGCAATATTCGCTACCGTTGACGAATGCGACGGTCATCCCGTATGCTCGGTATTCAATCCCAACGACCTTGGCGATTACGTAAGCTACAAGCCCCACAAATGCCCGTTCTGCCAGGAAGGTCAGAAGATAGAGGCAATAGTAAACAGCTTCGGCTACTCTGCACTTGCATAATTCAAAGCTGAAATACACTTTCCAAAAAAACAAGGCTGTCGCACTTTCTGCGGCAGCCGATTTGTTTATTTACATTTCAACACCGCTGTTACAAGCTCCGGCGAATTATTCACCCTGAAAGGAAATACGCTTTGTCCCAGTCCTCGGCTTACCACAAGAGTACTGTCACCGATAGTGTGCACACCTTCGCAGTACTTCGGCATTAATCCCTCGTCAGGCGCAAATACTCCTCCTATAAACGGCACTCTGAACTGTCCGCCGTGCTCGTGACCGGCAAAGGAAACGTCAACGCCGGCTGCTGCATAATCATCGAAAAACACAGGCCTGTGGGCAAGCAGAATACTGCTGCAATTACTGTCACACAGTCTTTTCACATCTGCGGCAAGCTCCTCACTTTCTTTACCCTCGAATTCATCGTCAGGATAATAAAATGTAGGGTCATCAACGCCGATGATCTGCAGTTTTTTCCCTTCGCGTGTGATATATTGTGACTCTCCGTGCAATACGTGAACGCCGAGCTTTTGAAGCTCTGTTTCAAATTCAGCAAGAATATCCGGCATACGGTGTTCATGGTTGCCCGTAACATAATACACAGGTGCGACTTCAACAAGCTGTTTGCTCAGATTCAACGAAATATCGGTATGTGTATTCCGCGAATCAATAAAGTCGCCGGTTATTACAATAATATCGGGCTTTGCAGCCTGAACGGCATCCATAAGCTTTTCATTATCTTTGCCAAGGACATTATTATGAAAATCAGATATCTGCACAATGCGAAAACCGTTATATTCCTTCGGCAGTCCGCTGACCGGTATTTCATACACCGTACTGTCTATGCGGTTATTTTCAAAATAAAGCCACACTCCTGCCGCAATGGTAAGGATAATAATAACCACTGCAATTATTAAAATCGGCAAGGCTTTTTTCACTCCCTGTTTAATAATCAATACTCCACCCTTTTCCTTGAAACTCTGAATGGCATCAGAGCCGGTTTACTGTTCCTTTTTTTGTTGTTCCTTACAGCTGAAATAAGCGTCAGTAAGTGCATGCATTACAGAATCCATTTCTTCCTGAGTGAGCTTTCCGCCCTCAAAAAGGCTGACAAGATCCCGTGCAAGCTTTTCTGCCTCATTCTGACCTTTTTCGCCGTACTCCTGCGCTGCCCTTGCGACAAATTCCTCATCCTCTGTCAGCAGGTAATTTACGTCACATTCAAATATCGCGGCAAGCTTATGATATATTTCTCTGTTTCGCGGGTAGCGTCCCTCGGTTTCATAGCTGATATAATTTCTGCGGCTGATACCTGCTGCAGCGGCAACCTCGCTCTGAGTAAGGTGCTTTTCACTCCGCAGTGCGGCAATCTTTTCACCGAATTTCATAATATTATCCCCTCTGAATCTCACACAGCATATGATTATGAGAACTTACACTACACATATTTTACCCCCATTCCCACATTCTGTCAACCTCCACTAGCAGCGTGACGCTGGCGCCGCAGTTTGGTGTTGACCTCATCCGTCTTGCGGCTTTGCCGCAAGACACCTTCCCCAAAGGGAAAGGCAGATCGTATGGCTACTTTATTCGGTGATAGAAAACAGGCTTCCCCTCTGGGGAAGCTGTCGACATACGGCGAAGCCGGACGTCGACTGATGAGGTGCCCGGCGCAAGCCGAGATAGTAGTTTTGTAGC
>ONAX01000063.1 GCA_900315875.1 uncultured Eubacteriales bacterium
AGTGTACTTGAAAACAAGTGATGCGTTTTATTAAATTTTGTTCCTCTTCCTTTTAGGTTATCAATTATTTTTTTGATTATTCCATCTATTTTATCATTGCTCAGAAGTGCATCATATTTCAGAATAAGCAGACAGTTGATAATACGGTCATAGTGCCTCAGGCTTATGTCAGAAACGTCATCCAACCTATCATAAATGTTCTGAATAGCTGTATTGAGTTCCTTTTCGGTGGTAACAAATAATGCATATAGCACTTTCAAATCCTTATCATCATAACCAGTTTTATCAACATAGATAAGATAATCTTTATACTCTTCGATAGATTGTATTATAGCCTCCTGTGTAATAATCTGCGAATGATAATAATCATAACAGAAGCGCATCAGAGGATAAATGATATCTCCAGATAAGTCAGCATCCAATACAGAGTTTTCCTTAAATTTTAAATTAGGTTCGTCAAGATGTTTTTGCAAATAATTTACTAGCCCTATAAGAATACACTTTTTAAACTCTCTATCAGCAGTTATACTATTTGCATTCATGTAGTTATAAATATCACACGCTTTTTGACAGGCAACCAGAACTTCACGATAATTTGTTATCTCGGTCCATACATAAGAATGATTTGACTGTGTGATAACACCTTTGAAACTACTAAGATCATCGTTTTTAAATCTATCAATGATACTATCGATAGTTTCTTGCAAATCAGCATGAAACTGTAATGTATCAGACACAGATTTTTCTTTAGCCTTAAAATATTTTAAAGCATTTTCCGAATAAACTTTTTTGTACTCTGATTTTTTTCCACTATAATCAGTCTTTTTAACTTCTTCGATGTTATAATCAAGTAACTCGCTTTCATTTGTAACAAGTAAAATCTTCACACCGTCTTGTTCTGTCATATTATTTACATATCCTAACAACTGAATCCGGTCAATTCCAGATCTTTCAAAATCTTCAAGTATTATAAGGTAGTTTGATAAGTTCACGGATTGATATAGATTCTTCAGACTTTCTTCATCTGCTGATAAATCTACACCAAAGTAGCTGGTTATCCCTTTAAGTATGGTTTTTGAAACTGTATTGAAAGTTGTTCTCATCTCAGACTTTGTGTCCTTAGCTTTTTCGATTCTACCTGTTATAATTTTAGGTGAATGCTCAATAATACTATCCCACTTGGTTTCTATATATATTGCTTTGCTGATTTGAGACACATCTGTTAATCCGTATAGCGATACAATAACACACTTATGATTGCCATTGTTATTATCTTCAAGAAACGGTTTCAGAGTATTCTTAACATAGTAGCTTTTTCCTGAACCCCAATCACCCGTTAGCATAATAGCTCTGCCTGTTATATCATTTTTTACATAGTTAAGAATAAACCGGTTCATTTCATCATATGTCATATTTTTCTCCTTCCTCCAACGCCCCCTTAATCAGCACAGGGCACATCTTTTTGATTTGTTCTTTCAGGCGTTCATTGATTTCTTTTCTCGCAATATACACATTATAAATATCTGCAATGGACTTCTGTATTTTTATATCCGGTATCGGTATTTCTACATCGCACATATCTTCAAAACTGAATGTTTCTCTTGCACTTCCCCAAGAATTAAATCTTGCATATCTGTCAAACTCAGCTCGTATTAAATATAACATCAAATAATCTGATAACAGCTTTTCTTGTACTGTCCCGAATACAATGGAAATTGATGATACAAGATATGTTTCATCAGAATTATTAAAACCTAATGATATCTTATCCCCTCTTCTGGATGTATCAGGTACATAAGCTATTTGCTTTGGTAACAGCACCTTATAATTTTTTAGGCTGACACCATCCATATCCGCTTTTGTTGCTATTATTTCTTTACTTGTTGCCAATCCCCTTACAGCAGATACAGGTAAGTCCATATCATTTCTTTTGTCACTTTCTAAAAGATAACTACCTATTTTTTCAGGCTTTATCTTTCTTCTCAAATCTTCAATATACGCATCACAAACAAGCTTCAAATCCTCCAACCCACGCTCGTAGCAACGCTGATTTTCAAGCATGGCATTGTAGATATCGACATATTTTTGCTGTACGGAAAGAGGCGGAAGATATATTTCAATATCGCACATATCCTCCCATGAGAATGTTTCTCTTGCACTACCCCATGAATTAAATCGGGAATAACGATCAAATTCAGGTCTGTTAAAATACATAAACAAATAGTCAGGCAGTAAAATATCCGGTTGTTTAACCTCAAAAATAATAGATATAGATGATACTAAATATGTTTCATTACTCATATTGTAAGCAAGCGACATTTTATCACCACGCCTTGAGGTATCCGGAACATAGGCAAATGACTTTGGAATAAATAATTTATATGATGATAATTTCACACCGGATAAGTCAGCTTTGGTTTTTATAATCTGTTTTTGTGTTGATAAACCCACAACAGAATCTTCTCCATATTTATCATCTGTATTTCGTAAATCTAATTGTTTAATGTATAATCCAAGCTTAGTCAATGCCATAACCTATCCCCCTGAATGCTTCCTCCAGCATCTTCTGCGACTGCTTTTCTGATTTCAGAATGTCACGCATTTCTGCCTGAATACGAGCCATCTCAGCTTCATAGTCAATGTCTAAATCATGGTCGATAAACTCAATGTATTTGCTCGGTGCAAGACTCCATCCGTTGTTTTCGATTTCTGTATCATGAACACTACGGTAGAGTTCAGGCACTTCATAATGTGTTCCGTCAGTCCCCTCGCTCTGCCATGTATGATAGATGTCGGCGGCTCTTTGTATCTGGTCATCAACCAGACGTACTTTCTTTTTGTTTTCATTTTTAACAGGATTATCTTTCCATGTACGCAGATCCATAAAAAGGACTTCATGTTCCCGGTTTCGCAGTTTTCTGCCGTGATAGTTGCCGCCCTTTTTATTCTGATTTAAAATCCAGAGAGTAACGCTTATATCGGTTGTAATAAACAGCTCACGAGGAAGAACAACAATCGCTTCTACCTTATCATTTTTTATAAGCTGCTGTCTGATATTCAAAGTATCGCTGTCACCCAGCGCACCATTTGCAAGCAAAAAGCCTGCCACGCCGTCAAGGGGTTTTAAATGGGAAAGGATATGCAGAATCCAGGCATAGTTTGCATTACTCTCCGGCGGCGTAGTGTAATCCGCCCATCGAGAATCGTTTTTAAGATTATCATTATACCAACCCTTAAGGTTGAAAGGCGGGTTTGCCATAATATAGTTAAAATATAGTCCCTTATGAAGATCGTGCGTAAATGTTGAATCGTTTGTATCTCCGAGATGATGGCTTATTCCACGCAGTGCAAGATTCATTTTAGCCAACCGATATGTCGCCGCCTCCTTTTCCTGTCCATATACATTTATGCGGCTTATGTCACCAAGTTTTGCTCTGACAAGCTCTGTACTCTGGATAAACATACCTCCGGATCCGCAACAAGGATCATAAAGTGTACCATCAAAAGGCTCAATCATAGTTGCAATCAGTTGTACAACATCGTGAGGAGTGTAAAATTCCCCTTCTTCTTTGGTTGCATTAACTGCAAATTCTTTGAGAAAATATTCATAAACACGACCGATCAGGTCTTTTTCTTCCCCAAACGACTTGTGGTTGATCTTATTAACTTCATCTACAAGCTTTTTTATATCATTTGGCGCAAGGTTTCTTGTTGTAAAGGTTCCTTCAACAAAACATCCTTTAAGAGACACACTATTTGTAGCAATGCTGCGTAGGGCTGCATCAAGTGTGATATTTAGCTGCGGTGCCGGCGTATTAATGATGGTAGACCAGCGGGCTTCGGGAAACAAAGGAAATGTCCCATCCGTAAAAGTCGGGTCATCCTGAAACGCTACTATCATATTCGGGTCATCAGGATCAATCCCATCCTCGATGAGTTTTTTTCGGAGGTTTTCTACACCGTACTCATATTTTTCACCAATAAAGCGAAGAAAAACAAGCGTCAACATCATGTCTCGCTTTTCAAAAAACGAACCGGAATTACGTGCTTGACGCAGGATGTCACGGCATTTGAACAGTATAGTGTCAAGATTAAAACTTTCGTCGGCTTTTTTCTTTGCCATAATGATTTACCCTCTTTTTCCCTTAATTATCTCGGAATATATAACAAATTCGCACTACTTTTTTCATACAAAAACAACAGTACAATACATAATAAAAACAATTATTTCAAAAAAATACTAAATTGACACAAAAAATTGCACTTATAGTCAAATTATAACATATTTAACTATAAACAGCAACAAAAACCGCCGCAAAGCTCAATTTAGCTTGCGGCGGTTTTTCCAGCGGAGACGGAGGGATTCGAACCCTCGAGCCCGGTAAAGGGCTAACGCATTTCGAGTGCGCCCCGTTATGACCACTTCGATACGTCTCCATATGCATATGCTCCGGTTTAAAGAGCATACTATCTTTCCACTCCTGCACCGAAAATGCAGATAACAATATAATTCTATATTTTTTTTGCATGGTTGTCAAGTAAAAACCATAAAATAATTTTTGTTTTTTTATCAAGTTTGATTGAAAATAAACGTGAATCGTGATAGAATAATTCTGTAAAAGGTTTTACACAAAATATTGTGTAAACAACCTGAATAATTGTCATTGTTAAACAATTCCGGGAGTGAAAGTTATGATAGTCGTAGAGAGCAACGAGGTCAGGAATATGGAAAGAGCGGCCGTCCGCGCCGGCTCTTCACTTGCATCCGTTATGGAACAGGCAGGCGCGGCTGTGGCTGAGCTTGCAATGAAGATTTCAGCTGAAAAACAACTGCGCAGGATTACCCTGCTGTGCGGCAAGGGTAATAACGGCGGCGACGGCTTCGTTATCGCACGCTTTCTTTCCTATATGTGTGAGGTCACTGTTATTACAGCCTGCGGATATCCGGAAACAGACCTTGCAAAACTGAATTATAACCTCATCCCCGATAAGGTTAATATACTTTCCTTCCCTGATAATTACGAGGAATGCATCTCTGCCGTGAACGATTCCGGTATTATCATCGACGCACTGTACGGCATCGGATTCCGTGACTGTCTTGACCCGTCCAGCGCCGAGCTTGTGGAGCTTGCAAACAGGAATAAGGATTGCGTGCGTATAGCAGTCGATCTGCCGAGCGGCATCATCTGCAATACCGGTGAAATACCGGATACCTGCTTTCACGCGGATTATACAGTTACCTTCACTACTCTCAAGCCCCTTCATGTTCTCTATCCCTCACAGGATTACTGCGGCAAAATTTCCGTTGCCAATGTCGGTATCCCGAAAAGCATAGTGGATGCCTGCAACTACGCAATGCGTACAACGGATGAATATATCACACGTCACCCACTTCCTACATCTAAAAAATCAGCACATAAGGGCTCCAACGGTACCCTGCTTTCGATCTGCGGAAGCTACGGTATGTCCGGCGCCGTAACTCTTTCCGGCAGAGCAGCTCTTCGCTCAGGAGTAGGCCTGCTGCGCTGCGCTGTTCCGGACAGTATTTACCCCATCGTTGCGCCCACTCTGACTGAGGCTGTGTTCCTTCCGCTTGATGAGGAGGAAAACGGCACAACAAGCTTCACTGAGGCTGACAGACTAAAATCGGAAATAATGGAGCGTTCCACCGCAGTGCTTATCGGCTGCGGACTGGGAACAGGAGAAAATGTCACAAGCCTTGTTTCAGAGCTTATCATGTCGTCAACAAAGCCCATTGTTCTTGATGCGGACGGAATAAATGCAATCGCTCCGAATATAGATGTATTAAGAGCCGCTATGGCTCCCGTCATCCTCACACCCCATCCGGGTGAAATGGCAAGGCTGACGGGCACAAATTCTATGACCGTTCAGAGAGACAGATACCGCACCGCGCGCAACTTTGCTTCAGAATATAACGTAACTCTGGTTTTGAAAGGCGCTGACACAATCATCGCGCTGCCCGACGGCAACGTTTACGTAAACCTGACCGGCAACAGCGGAATGGCACGCGGCGGCAGCGGAGATGTTCTTGCAGGTCTTACGGCGTCCTTCCTTGCTCAGGGCATGTCTGCGGATCAGGCTGCAATACTTGGCGTCTATTATCACGGACTCGCAGGCGACCGCTGCGCAGAAAAGCTTTCTGCACGCACTATGCTTCCGAGCGATATGATCGAGGCGCTGCAGTTTGTCCTCTGATTCGGCAACGGAGGTCATCAGTATAAAAAAATTATTATTTCTTACTTCGGCAGCAGCTATTCTTCTCACAGGATGCTCTGCCGTTTCGTCTCTGCCGCCGCCCTCTATTGCAGACAGCGTTTCCTGCACAGTCAGCACCCCTTCCGGAGTTTACGAATGTACCGCGCAGTACGTATCCGACGGTATCAGCTGTGTAACGATCGATTCTCCCGAAAATGCTTCGGGCCTCAGTTTTCGTCAGACAGACGAGGGGCTGCAGATATCCCGCGGCAGCCTGATCTGCAAAAGCGACAGCATAACTCTGCCGAAAACATCCGTTCCGTTTCGCGTAATGTCCGTGCTAAGCCGTATATGCAGCGCAGACAATACGACTGATAAAACCGAGGACGGCTATACCTTCAGCGGCAGTGCAGTCGGAACAAACTATACCGCCCATGCCAACAGCAGCGGCTGTATAAAGAAAATTGAAATAATTGCAGCTGATCCATCCGACAGCGAAGCTCAGGTTGCAGTCGCAAAACACAGGATCAGCTAAAAAGAAAACAGGGTCGACGTATGATCTGCGTCGACCCTGAATTATTTGTATACTATTACTGACAGTAGTAATACAATCAGTCAGCGTACTTGTTGTCGGTAGCGTTCCAGGAGTACATCTTTCTGATTTCCTTACCAACCTGCTCGAGCTGATGCTCAGCCTTGAGAGCACGCATAGCGTTGAAGTGAGCTCTGCCGTTCTTGTTTTCTGCAATCCACTTGGAAGCGAATGTACCATCCTGAATCTCAGCGAGAACCTTCTTCATCTCTGCCTTTGTCTCTGCAGTGATGATTCTCTTACCTGTCTCGTAGTCACCGAATTCAGCAGTGTCAGAGATGGAGTATCTCATCATTGAGAAGCCGCCTGTGTAGATAAGGTCAACGATCAGCTTCATCTCGTGGATGCACTCGAAATATGCATTCTCGGGAGCGTAGCCAGCCTCAACGAGGGTCTCGAAGCCTGCCTGCATAAGAGCTGTAACGCCGCCGCAAAGAACAGCCTGCTCACCGAAGAGGTCGGTCTCAGTCTCAATGCGGAAGGTTGTCTCCATAACAGCAGCTCTTGCAGCACCGATGCCTGCGCCGTAAGCCAGAGCAATGTCAAGGCACTTGCCTGAAGCATCCTGATATACAGCAACGAGAGCCGGTGTACCCTTGCCCTCAACGTACTCGCTGCGTACTGTGTGACCCGGAGCCTTCGGAGCGATCATGAATACGTCAACGTTAGCCGGGGGAACGATCTGCTTGAAGTGAATGTTGAAGCCGTGAGCGAAAGCAATAGCCTTACCCTCTGTGAGGTTAGGCTCGATATCGTTCTTGAAGATACCAGCCTGCTTCTCGTCGGGTGTGAGGATCATGATAATGTCAGCCTTCTTTGTAGCCTCTGCGGTTGTGTAAACCTCGAAGCCCAGCTCCTTAACATGGTTCCATCTCTTGCTGCCTTCATAAAGACCGATGATTACGTTTACACCGCTGTCACGCAGGTTAAGAGCGTGAGCATGTCCCTGGCTGCCGTAGCCGATGATTGCTACTGTCTTGCCCTGAAGTACGTTGATGTCGCAGTCTGCCTGATAGTAAATTTTTGGCATTTTAAAAACCTCCAGATGTGAATAAAAAATAATATATATGATATTCGTTAGACCGTCATTTGCGGGACTCTTTTTCTATTGCGACTGTTCCCGTTCGGACGATCTCACGGATGCCATAAGGCCTGAGAAGATCGCAAAGCGTTTCAAATCGTTCCTGAGTATCTGCAAACTGCAGAGTAATGGTGCTGACAGAAACGTCCACGATTTTTGCACCCATAAGCTCAGATATCTTCATGATATCCAGCCTCTGCTTTGCCGGACAGTTCACCTTGATAAGTGAAAGCTCGCGGCTGATATATTCCCCCTCACGGTAGGTGCGCACCTTTATGACGGGGATAACCTTATTGAGCTGCTTTTCGAGCTGCTCTACAACATATTCGTCGCCGTCGGCAACGATTGTCATACGGGAAATATTCGGATCCTCTGTAATACCTACAGCAAGACTGTCTATATTGAAGGCACGCCTTGCAAACAGGCTTGAAACCTTCGACAGAACGCCCGCATGGTTTTCAACTAATACTGAAAGTGTGTATTTCAAAAGGGCGCCTCCTTATCTTGACGATGTCTTGGGATGGACATTGCACACAAGTACAAAGGGCTTGTCGCTTTTCAGCATTTCCTTTGCAAGGCGCTCTGCCTGCTCGTTTGAGTCTGCCATAGCGGCGTCTATGCCGTAGGACTCTGCAAGCTTGACGAAATCCGGAACCGTGCTGAGCTCGGTAATAGCATAGCGGCTGCCGTAATGTACATCCTGCAGCTCGTGAACCATTCCGAGAACGGTATTGCGCATTACGATTATCTTGACATTCAGTCCCTCTGTTGCAATTGTTGCAAGCTCGTTAAGACTCATCTGGAAGGAGCCGTCGCCGCACACTGCAACAACGTCACGTGAGGGTCTTGCAAGCTTTGCGCCAACTGCAGCAGGCACGGAATAACCCATTGTCCCCATGCCGCCGGAGGTAAAAAACCTTCCGTCGCGCAGGCGGCAGTTATTTGCGCACCATATCTGGTTCTGACCGACGTCGGCGCACATAATAGCCTTCGGGTGCATCATGCCGGAAAGCTTTGCAATAAAGCTCTTGGGCTCAACATAGCCCTCAAAGACCTGAGGCACTGCAGCGTATTCGCTTTTCCAGTTATTTATCTGCTCTAACCATTCCGCGGGCGCAGTGTAATCCACATCCGCAAGAAGCTTGGTAAGAACATTTTTCATATCGCCGACGATCGGAATAGATGTTTTCATATTCTTTCCGATTTCGGCAGGGTCAATATCTATATGTATAACGTTTGCATGCTCAACAACCTGATCGGGTGACGCAACAGCTCTGTCACCGACTCTTGCTCCGCAGAGGATAACAAGGTCTGCATTGTGCACGGTGATATTGGCTTCCTTTTTGCCGTGAGAGCCGAGCATTCCGACATAGAGCGGATCGTCTGACGGCATTACACCTATACCCATCATTGTTGAAACAACAGGTATTCCTGTCTTGCTGACAAATTCCCTGAGCTTCGGCTTTGCACCGGAAGTGAGCACGCCGCCGCCTGCACATATTACAGGACGTTTAGACTGGGAGATCATCTCAAGTGCACGCTTTATCTGCATCGGATGTCCGTGTACAGAGGGCTTATAGCCGATTATATTCACCTTTTCGGGATATACGAATTCCTCGATCTCAGCGGTCTGGACATCAACGGGAACGTCGATGAGCACAGGTCCCGGTCTGCCGGTTGATGCAATATGGAAAGCTTCCTTGAAGATCCTCGGAAGCTGCGCAGTATCCTTTACAAGGTAGCTGTGCTTTACGAAGGATTCGCAGGCACCGGTAATATCAGCCTCCTGGAATACATCGCGGCCGAGCACATCGCTTCTGACCTGACCTGTAATGCACACAAGCGGTATAGAATCCATATAAGCGGTAGCAATACCGGTTATCATATTAAGAGCACCGGGGCCGGAGGTTGCAACACATACGCCCACAGTGGATTTTGCCCTTGCATAGCCGCTGGCAGAATGTGCGGCATTCTGTTCCTGGCGTACAAGGACAGCCTTTATATCTGTTTTATATAGATAGTCAAAAAACGGACAGATAACAGCGCCCGGATATCCGAACAGAGTGGTAACGCCCTCCTGCTGGAGGCATTTTACCATTATTTCTGCGCCGCTGATCATAATATTCCTCCCCAGACGGCAAAAGCCGTGCGATTTCATGTACTATTCCGATATTATAACATAAATTTCAACCATATTCAAGCGGCGAAGTCGCATAATTTAAGGAAATTTATCAAACGTTCGCTCAGCCGTCGGGTGAGGGCGCAGCGTGACCGAAGCCGTTTACGGCGTGCGGTTGTTATAACATAAATTTCAACCATATTCAAGCGGCGAAGCCGCTTAATTTAAGGAAATTTATCAAACGTTCGTTCAGGCATCGGTTGAGACGGCGCAAGCCGACGAAACCGTTTATGCATCGCATTTGATAATTCATATATCTGCACCTGAATCAGGCGACAAAACCGCATAATTCAGAAAAAACTCAGCAGTGTCGCTGCCAACCATTCGCTGCGGACAGGCTAAGAGAGCTTGAGGTTCTGGAGTAAAGGTGACAAATGCACTGATTTCGCGATAAATAATTATAAATTTTTAAAAATACTCTTTATCTTTTACGTCTTTTGCTGTATAATAGACTTGTTAGGTGTGTCTGACACATCAAATATTAAAACTATGGAGCGTGATTACAATGGCATTGGTAAATGCAGCAGAAATGCTTAAAAAGGCAAAGGAAGGTCACTACGCAGTAGGTCAGTTCAACATCAACAACCTCGAGTGGACAAAGGCTATCCTTCTTACAGCTCAGGAGCTGAACTCACCCGTAATCCTCGGCGTATCCGAGGGCGCAGGCAAGTATATGACCGGTTTCTCAACCGTTGCAGCTATGGTAAAGGCAATGGATGAATCTCTCGGTATCACCGTACCGGTTGCTCTCCACCTCGACCACGGCACATATGAAGGCTGCTACAAGTGCGTTAAGGCAGGCTTTACATCAATTATGTTCGACGGCTCTCACTATCCGTTCGAAGAGAACCTTGCAAAGTCAAAGGAGCTCGTAAACGTTGCTCATAACCTCGGTCTTTCAATCGAGTGTGAGGTTGGTTCCATCGGCGGCGAGGAAGACGGCGTTGTAGGTATGGGCGAATGTGCAGATCCCGACGAGTGCAAGACAATTGCTGATCTCGGCGTTGATATGCTCGCAGCAGGTATCGGCAACATCCACGGCAAGTACCCCGAGAACTGGCAGGGTCTGTCCTTCGAGACACTGGACGCTATCCAGGCTAAAACCGGCGAAATGCCCCTCGTTCTCCACGGCGGCACAGGCATCCCGGCTGACATGATCAAGAAGGCTATCTCTCTCGGCGTTTCCAAGATCAACGTTAACACTGAGTGCCAGCTTTCCTTCCAGGAAGCTACCAGAAAGTACATCGAAGAGGGCAAGGACCTTCAGGGCAAGGGCTTCGACCCCAGAAAGCTTCTCGCACCGGGCTTTGAGGCTATCAAGGCTACAGTCAAGGAGAAGATGGAGCTGTTCGGTTCTGTCGGCAAGGCTTGATTCATTGAAAGCTGAAAATTGAAAATGTAAATTCCGGTTCGCTGCGGCACTGCCCGCAGCGGATTTTTTTACAATCGAGTAGGAGGCTACCCATTAATTGAGCAGCCGACCTCTCACACCACCGTGCGTACCGTTCGGTACACGGCGGTTCAATAGTTTGAGTGCAGTA
>ONAX01000028.1 GCA_900315875.1 uncultured Eubacteriales bacterium
GGTTATGCCATTTTTTTGTTTTTTAGGGAAAGTTTTCAACAAAATTTCAAGGGCTGTGAAGATTTGATGATTGTTTCATCGTTTCTTCACAGCCCCTTTCAGTGAGCAGGTGCGCGGCCGGGTACCGAATGCGAAGCATTGGGTCGGCAAGCACGGCAAAATCCGAAGGATTGTGCGTCCCGTCACTCGCACCAAAGCGAAAATCCTGACACAATAGTGTCGGGATTTTTTCTCTGCATTATTCATTTTAAGTTTCAGCCTTTAGTTTTCAGTTAACCGTGTCAGGTATTTTTTCTGTATATAAAAATCATCCGGACGATTCGATATGAACCGTCCGAATTTTTGCGACTTATTATTCAGGATGCCTTACTGGCTTTTTGACTGTGAACTCTGAGTTGTGGATTCGCCGCCGGGTATCAGCATGGTGGTCGAATCGCCTGCAACAGTTGTCGGCAGCTTGCCGTCCCATTTTTCAATATACATCTGGCGGAGGATGTTTTCCGTCAGGGATTTTTCCAGAAGATCATTTGATTTTGCCTCGGCCTCAGCCTGAACTACCTTGGCTTCCGCGTCAGCCTTTGCCTTTGCAATCTTCGTTTCGTTTTCGTAATTTGCCTTGAGCTGCTGCTGTTCAGCTATCATCTTGTCTTCAACAGCTTTTTCGAATGCGTCTGAAAAGTCAATGTTCGTCATTACAACAGTCTGAATGTCCACAAAGTATTTTTCATCAATTGCTTTTTTAATGGAATCCTCAACAAGCGGTGACATGGATGCACGCTCGGCAATAATGTTCATAGCCTTATGAGAGGAAAGTGTAGCCTTTGCCTTTTCAATTGCTACGGATTCAATCCTGCTCTGCAGAGCGTCCAGTGAGCCGTACTGCTCGGCGATTTTTATAGCCTTGTCGGACATTATCTTGTACTGTACAGTCATCTGAATATCCATAGTCTGCGCGTCGGAAGAATATGTCGCGGTGTTTATAGATATTGTCTGCGTTTTTACATCATACTTCTGGATAGTATTTGTTACCCAGAAATCAAAATATGTGCCTGCCTGTCTGACATTGTTTGCCTGACCAAGGAATTTGACGACAGCAACCTCACCGGTATCAACAGTGTAAATGCTTAAGGGTATGCACAAAAAACCGATAAGTGACAACACCGCACCGATAATACCGGTTATCTTCAGTCCCTTCTGACTCTTTTTGAAGCCAAGAACACCAAGCGCGATGCAGCCGCAAAGCAGGGCAAGAAAAACAATTACCAAAAGAATTCTGATGGGCATAATAATCACTACTCCTTAATAATAAACCCGTCATCTTCAAACAGCTTAACATACTGTTGTTAATATTTTAACATAATTCCCCGGGAATTCAATACCTATTTGTAAAAAATATATTGCTAATTTTTTAACAATATGCAGGCGCATAAAAACTGCTCACAAGGGGAGAGCAGGTGCTGAACTGCCTTCCGAAAGGAGCAGAGTTTTGTTGATATCAAGCTTTACTTGCTTATTGTACCGGAACCAGAGGAAGTTCGTATTCATCCGCTTCAAAGTCGATAGATTCTTCCGCAGACGATTCGCTTTTTTTCGATTCCTCAGCTTTGGACTCACCTGACTGTGCTGAGCCTGAGCCGGAAGCTTTGCTGCTTTCGGGTTTATCGGAATCGCTTTTGCTGCCTTCAGTTTTGCTTGTGCTGCCGGATTCTGTTTTAGGCTGCGCTGAGGTTGTGCTGTTTTCTTCAGATGATGTATTCTGAGAGGAAGCTGAGCCCTGTCTGGAGCTCTGTCTGGATTGATTATTTTCGCCTGAATCTGCTGATGTGTTTCCCTCATGACCGTTTGACCCGGAAGTCTGATCTGAGAGTGTGGTTTCTGCGTCCGACTTTTCACCCGCTGTCTTGGAGGATTCCTCTGTGCTGTTGACGTATGAGCCATCTTTCTTTGTTTCGGAGGAAGCTTCATCCGATGTATTATCTTTACTTGAAGCAGAAGTCTGTGAGGACGGGGAAGAGGCGGTGCTCTCCTGATTATTGCTGGTGCAGCCTGCTACAGTTAAGCAAAGCGCTGACGCAATTATAGCAGCCAGCACTGCCTTTGATATTTTTGATTTCATTTCAATCTTCCTTTTTGATTTTGTTTTCTGGTCAGATGCATATCCTGCATTTCTGATCTTTTGTAATATAATAACATATAAAATCCGATAACTCAATTGTTATGGGAAAATTTTTCTGTCTTTCTGATACTGTCTTTGAAAACAGCATTACCTGACATGCGTATAAAGCGACGTTATAATGCTGCTATGACTGATTTTTATGTTGTATGTTCGGGAAATATATAGTATAATCAAAGTCAGGATTATGAGCAGTGTTTTTCGGGATTCGGCAGGTTTATTCCGGCTGATCGACGAAAAAGCGGGTTTCTGTAAAATCGTAAAGGAGAATAAATTATGAAGATAACAAAAACCGTAAACGGCAGCAATGCTGTTATTGCAGTTGATGGATGGCTTGATACCCAGACATCACCTCAGCTCGGCGCAGCAGCACAGGAGCTTTCACCTGATATTGAATCTGTAGAGCTTGATTTTTCAAAGCTTGAATATATTTCATCAGCCGGACTAAGGCAGATAGTGGCAATTTATAAATCAGTAAATAGTCTTACCATCACCAATGTTTCAGCGGAGATCATGGATGTTTTCCGCATGACAGGTTTTGACAAAAGGTTGGATATAAGATGAAAAAGGATTCATCCCAGGAAAGGAAACCACGCAGACAGTCAATTCTCCGGAAGCTTGTAGTGATGTTTATTGTAGCCATAGCAGTATCCTGCATTGGTTCATTTGCAGTAAGCCTGACTACGAATTACATTGAGATACGCAATAAGTCATATGAAAACTCAGATGAAGCTTCAAGAGCCCTCGATGATATTATCAAAAGACGAGGGGGAGTAGCCGGCTATCTTGAAATTGACAGCAGTAATAATATGACGCTGGCAGAAACAATGAGATATCTGTGCTTAGGCTACGATCTTCAGTATATGTATCTTTTTACGCTTGACGAGGAAAACAGCGATTACCACTATATCATGACCGTTGCGTCGGATGAAAGGGATAACGAGATCGTCAGGAAGGAGCGCGGACTCGGAACAATCGTGCATGTTGATGATCTGCACCAGTCGGTTATTGACGCAAATCACGGCAAGAAGGATTCAACGATCATCAGTATGGATAATAAGTACGGCCGTGTGATCGGCTGGGTATATCCTCTTGAAGCTGAGTATGAGGGTCGCCGTGTGTTGCTGGGAGCGGATTGTTCCGCGTGGACTCTTGAAAGAAGAACGCTCAGCGATACTGTCAACTATTCTGTTTCAACGTTTGTGGTGCTTGTACTGCTCAGTGGCGTGATGCTTGTTGTCACGCACAAAAAGGTTGTGGAGCCTGTCGGCAGAATCTCTGAAAGCATGCGCAGCTTTACCGATAATTACGGCAAGCATGAGGAAAAGATTGAAATCCGCGATAACAGCGAAATAGGGGAGATCGCGCAGTCCTTCAATATCATGTCGGACGACATACACAGGCTGATTGAAGATAATGCCGCCCTTAACGAAGTTCAGACGCAGGCAAAGGTTCAGCTTGATGTCGCAAGGCGCATCCAGTGCGGAGTGGTTCCGGAAAGACTCGAGCTTAACGAGGACAGCTATTCCATCAGCGCATTTGCAAACGCTGCAAAGTCTGTCGGAGGCGATTTTTACGACAGCTTTCTTCTTGATGACAGTCATGTATGCATAGTAATCGGTGACGTATCCGGTAAGGGAATAACAGCGGCTTTGTTTATGATAATGGTGAAAACCATGCTTCGGGAAAAAATGCGTTCGGGCACTGACCCTGCGCAGGTGCTCAATGCGGTAAATGACGAGATATGCGCGTCAAATCCTGAGGCTCTTTTTGCAACGGTGTTTGCTGCTGTACTTGATCTTCAGTCCGGAGAGCTGACCTTTGCCAACGCAGGACATAACCCGCCTGTGCTTTTCAGAGAAAAACCGTCGTTCCTTAGTACCGAAACGGGTATTGCCCTCGGAGTATTTGAGGATGCGGGCATTGTTACGGAAACAGTTGTGCTCGGCGACGGAGACGGGCTTCTGCTCTATACTGACGGAGTTACGGAAGCGGTTGATAAGGACGACAATTTTTATGGTGACGAAAGGCTTCTGAAAGCCTGCGAGGGCTGTACTGATTCAGCCGGAACGGTGGAAGCAGTGCGAAGCTCCGTCTATGATTACTATGACGGACGGGCACATTTTGACGATCTTACGATGATTTCTGTTTTCTTCAGAAAGCCTGCACAGATAGATATTTTGCCGCAGCTTTCTGAAATGAGCAGGATAATAGACCTTATTAAAACTAATGCAAAGGATGCACCCGGCTTCAAGAAAACTGTTCTTGCCTGCGAAGAGATATTTACTAATATATGCAGCTATTCCGGAGCAAAGAGAGTCCGTTTTTCCTGCAAAATGGATGATGATAAGCTGAGGGTTATCTTTACCGACGACGGCAGCCCGTTCAATCCTCTGACGCCTCAGGAGGAAAAGGATTTCGACGAGCTTGACGAGGGCGGAATGGGATTGTCGCTTGTTAGGCAGATTGCGGAAAAAATAAAATACGACCGCAAAGACGGAGAAAATATTCTTGAGATGGAGTTTTCGCCGTATGCGTGAGCGTGTTAAATGAGAGATAAAAAACGTCGATGAATTTCAGTTTCACCGACGTTTTTTGTATTGTGTTTTAAATGCCGTGCGGCAGCGTAATGAAGCGCAGCTTGTCGCTGAACTCTTTGTATCCGGAGCAAACCGTAACGAAGTAGTTGTTGTGACGGATAACCGTAAAGCTCAGCGCTGAAAGATCAAACCTGCTGCAAGCGGCTTTTATTTCACTGCCGCTCATATCAATAGTGATCTCTTTCGGCGCAAGGGTCAGACCTGTGCCGAAATATTTCATTGTGCTTTCCTTTACGGTCCAGAGCTTTGTGCACAGTATGTCACGCGTGTCAGGCTCACTCTGACTTTTTATATAATCTGATTCGCTTTTGCAGCAGATGTAATCGATCAGCCCGTCTTCAAAGTGCTGAAGCACTTCAGCGTCAATGCCGACGCACCGGTCGGATACCGCACAAACCGCAAGATGTTTTGAATGTGAAATATTGAACTGCAGCTCAGCATTCCCGTCAAGATACGGCTTTCCGTTCTCCCCGACGCAGATGCGGCGGTTTTCGACAGCGTTTTCGTTAAGTGCAGTATCAAGCAGCAGTCCTGCTGCTGCGCAAAGAAGCCTGTCCTTTTCAAAAATAAATCTGTCCGCCTTTTTCTGCCTTTCCGCGGTCAGCAGAGGGCGTATTTCCTTGTATGCGTTTCTTTCAAGCAGCGGCATGATGTCCGCAGCGTAGATACAGTTAGTAACCATTGTATTTGTATAGTCTTATCATTCCTCGGTGAGGTCGGTAAAGCTTATTGTTCCTTTTTCGTCTATTGAGAATACAACCGGATCAGTGATATAGTAATCGCCGTATACATCCTCAATGCAGAAGGAATAATAATAATCATCCTCGGGAAGGAAAGCGTAAGTCAGACCGTCGTCTTCCTTCCATTCGTAGGCTTCTGCTTTTTCCTCGGTGTCGTCGTCCAGATAGTAGATGACCTCGATTTTGTCGCCGTTTTTAAGTTTTCTTATGCCTTTTGCAGCAATTGAATCTTCCGAAATACCGTCCCACGCGCCCTCAATCTGAGCACCCTCATCGTCCTGTCTTATACGCAGATTTGTACGTGTGCCGTTGAGGTATACCGGGCAGGTGTAGATAATATAATCTTCAGTGATATCTACGACATAGGTGGGCAGCGCCTGTCCGTTGGGCAGTGCAAGCCAGTATCCGTCGAAGTTATCCGAAAATGAACCGTTTTCCCAGTCTGCATAGATATCGTAGTTTTCGCCGAGCAGCATGACCTTATCATTGTATTCCAGATAAACGAATGCAGTAACATCGGATGCATAAAGCAGTCCCTGATCGTCAAGGGTGAAGCTGAAATAATTGTCTTCATCCATACCTGGCTTTGAGCTGAAGCTTATCAGCTCGCTGTTGCCTTCTTCTTTCTCGTCAGCATATTTGAAATATGATGTACTCAGATTCAGACATTCGCAGTCTACGTTCCGCCATGAGTCACTGTATGCGAAGAAAACAGAATTATCATATTCCTTCGTCGAATAACCGTTTGCAATAAGATCAACCAATGAAAGGTAGTACGGGTTTACGGCTATTGCGGAGAACGTTGCAAGCTCTTCGGAGCCCATTACCTCCAGCGGATAGTAAATGGAAAGTCCGCTTGCATTCTTGTGGTCTTTTCCGGTTTTTTTATAGACAACGCACTTATCAAGTGCAGCAAGAGCCTTTTCAGGGTTTGCAATCTGCGAGCATCCGTTCATAATGCCGCCGATATCTACCATGTTGGTGTAGCCTTCGGCTCTGTTGTTTCCTCCGAAGTTTTCGGCGTTGACTATCTGTCTCGAAATAAGGCTGAGCTGCGTGCTGTCAAGTGAGGCTTTGAATAACCCGTTTGAAAAATCGTTGAATTCAACAAGGAATTCATCTATCTTCTGCAGGTCAGTTACAGCCATCGTGGCAGAATCTGATTCATCGGTGAGCTTGCATTCTTCGTAGAAGCTGTCTGCAATGCAGCGTCCGAGATCTGCGCCGCTTTTTTCGGGATTATCCGCAAGGAAGTTTCCGATTGCTGTATAATCCCAGCCGTTTCCAGGTTCTGCTTCCTGAGAGGCAACCATGTATCTTGAAAAGCTTGCCAGAATATTTGCGGTTTCCACGGTTGACATCAGACATGCGTCAAAGCCGACGAATTCAAACTGATCCGTCATTTTTGAATAGGTGCAGGCAAATGCATTGTAGATTTCCGACAGGCTCAGTGTGTCCTTTTCAAACAGTTCGTCAGCGCAGACTCCGTTTATGCTGCCGCAGCCGTGATTCCACAGTATTACGCCCATTTTCTCGGCAGGATATGTAGAAACGCCCCATGTCAGGAATTCCTTCAGGGTTTTTTCGTAACCCATGTCAGCCTGATCTGTAGAATTCACAAACTCTATTTCTCCGTTTTGTACAAGATATCTCTCTGTCTGGTCAGCAGAGACGATATCGTTCATCCATTCGTTGGCTCCGCCTGTCTGAACGACGAAGCGGACGTTATCCGAAGATTTTGCCTTGAGCATCTGCTGAAGATCATCCGTAGCCGAGCCGTCATCGCTTTCAAGGTTTGAACCGCACATGTATACAAATATTGTCCAGCTGTCCTTTTCACCCATAGGTGTATTTTTCTTTTCTGAACGGGTGATTTCCATTTTTCCGTCGCTCTTTTTTACGGACATTGAAAGTGCTGTGTCGTATTCCCTGGTGGCCGGAGTTTCCGATAACTCGGATTCCGTAATATCATCAAGAACAGAGCATCCTGCCATTAACGGCATGGCAACAGCAGCTGCTGTTATGAGGGATAGTATTTTCCTTTTCATATGGATCATCCTTTTTTGTTGTCCGGCAGAATCAGATATGATTGATATCCTGTTGTGACACAGACCCGATCTGATAATATGACCGAGGCTTTTTGCCGGAACGTTTTTGATAATTATATTATACAGCGTATAAATATGCATTTCAATATAAACAGGAATAAAAAACGAAAGCAGGGCTTATTTGTCGGTTATCAGAAGCCCCGAAAACACGGCTGCAAGAGCAGAGACCAGGACTTATGGCAGCCGTTAGCTGGAAAGGTGATTAATAATTTGAAAATAATGGACTTCTGCGATTGAATAATGCACATATTTATGTTATACTTTAATGATAGGATTGTTGTTTGTGCCGGATTTGCTTCCGGTCTATAACTTTTATTAATGATTACAGGAGATAATAATGCCGACAGTATATTTGGTGGTTCCCTGCTACAATGAAGAAGATGTTCTTCCCGAAACTGTAAAAAGGTTAACCGAAAAAATGACTGCTATGATCGCTGACGGTCTGGCGGATAAGGACAGCCGGATGCTTTTTGTCGACGACGGCAGCCGTGACAGTACATGGGAACTGATAGAAAATTTCAGCAAGGAAAATACTCTCGTGGGTGGTCTGAAGCTCAGCCATAACCGCGGACATCAGAATGCTCTGCTTGCAGGTCTTATGAGTGCAAAGGAGCACTGCGACTGTGCTATTTCGCTTGATGCGGATCTGCAGGACGATATAGGAGTGCTGGATCAGTTTGTGGAAAAGTTCAACGAAGGCTGCCAGGTCGTTTACGGCGTCCGCAGCAGCCGCAGGACGGACACGGCATTCAAGCGCTCGACTGCCAGAAGCTACTACAAATTCATGAAGGCGCTCGGGGTGGAAATAGTCTATGATCATGCGGACTACAGGCTTATGGGCAAGCAGGCTCTTGACGCACTTGCGGAGTATAAGGAGGTAAACCTCTTTCTGAGGGGGATCGTTCCTCTTATCGGCTTCCGCAGTGATTATGTGTATTACGAACGGCACGAACGCTTCGCAGGAAAGTCAAAATATCCGCTGAGCAAAATGCTCAGGTTTGCTCTGGACGGTGTGACATCGTTCAGCGTTAAGCCGCTGAGAATAATATCGAATATCGGCATGATTATTTGCTGTATGAGTATCATAGGATTGATATACGGGCTTATTTCATTCCTTACGGGCAGCAGCGTTGCAGGTTGGACGTCGCTTATCTGCTCTATATGGTTTCTCGGAGGACTGCAGATGTTCTGCATCGGAATTGTCGGTGTATATGTCGGTAAAATATACAGCGAGACAAAGCACCGGCCGAGATTCATTATCGAAAAAGAAATTATCAATGATTAAGTGGAGATGATTACATGATTACAGGTGAAAAAATACTTGATTATAAAGAGGAGCTTATCCGCGATCTTTCGGAGCTTATTGCCGTAAAATCAGTATCGACAAACGATCCGGCATCCTGCGAGGCGGCACTTGACTTTATGCTTGAAAAGGGCAGAGAGATGGGCTTCGAGACAAAGAAGGTCAGTCCGAAGTGCGGACATATCCAGTTCGGCAGCGGCGAAAAGCTCAGCGCAGTGCTGGCTCATGTTGATGTTGTTCCGTCCGGTGAAGGCTGGTCAAGCGATCCCTTTACACTGACCGAGCGCGACGGCAGGTATTACGCAAGGGGTATTGTGGACGACAAGGGCCCCGCAATGACAGCTCTTTACTGTATGAAGGCTCTGAAGGACAGCGGCATAGAGCCTGCGGGCAGAATAAGACTTATTATCGGCGCTGCAGAAGAAATCGGCATGGACGACATGACGCAGTATTTTGCAAGCGAGGAAATGCCCTCACAGGCATTTACCCCCGATTCTGAATACGGCATATGCCTTAAAGAAAAGGGCATACTTCATATTGAAATAACCTCACCCTATCACGACGGAACTACCCTTACGGAATTTCATGCAGGAAACGCGATCAACGCTGTTCCCTCAAAGGCATATGCACTGATCGACTGCACCGAAACCGAGGATCACCAGCTGCGTCGCTTTGCCGATGCAAAACCTGGAGAATATGATTTCATATACACTATGGATGGTCTGCGCATTGACGGCAGGGGAAAGGCTGCCCATGCGTCTACACCGGAGCTGGGACTGAATGCAGCAACACACCTTATCCGTATCCTTGCTGCGGAATTCGGTCAGACTGTGCTGGGGAGTCTGTGCAGCTTCATAGACGACGCCATCGGCCTTGAAAACGATGGTATGTCGCTTGGAATTGCATGCTCCGATGATCTTTCGGGAAATCTGACCGTAAACGTCGGCAGAGTTGACATAGACGACAACGAATCGAGAGCATACCTCGATATACGTTATCCCGTAAGCGCCGACAGCTCCGAAATATGCAATATTATCCGCGAGCGTGCGTCCTACGACGGTCTGCGCGCAAGGGTAATCAGTCACGAGCTGCCCCTGAATATGGAGGAGGATGCGCCGATAATCGCAACCCTCAGACAGGCATACAAAAACGTTACCGGCGAGGAAGCGGAGCTTTATTCCACCGGCGGCGGCACCTACGCAAGAACACTGAAAAACAGCGGCGTAGCCTTCGGCCCCACCTTCCCGGGGGATGAAACACACATCCACGACGTAGACGAAAGCGTAGACGTGGACAATTTCTGGAAGCACGCAAAAATATGCCTTGAGGCTATGAAGGGGATTGCGGAAAAATGACAAGCAATCTCCGATTAAGACCCTACAAGCCCTGTGATGCCGAAAAAATAGTATCATGGTGCAGGGATGAAAAGACATTTATCCTGTGGGGCGGAGATCATTTCGGCAGCTACCCGATCACGCCTGAAATTATGAACCGCAAATATTTGGACAACAACGGAGACTGCACAGAGTGTGATAATTTCTACCCCATGACGGCATTTGACGACGAGGGGATAGTCGGGCATTTTATTCTGCGCTATCTGAATGGTGATAACCGGCTGCTGCGTATCGGCTGGGTCATTGTTGACGATACGAAGCGCGGCAGGAAATACGGGCAGCAGATGCTCCGGCTGGGTCTTGAATTTGCCTTTGAGATACTGCAGGCGGAAACAGTCACCATCGGCGTATTTGAAAACAACGCCCCTGCATATCATTGCTATCTGTCCGCAGGCTTCCGGAAATCCACTATCCTTGAAGATTCCGTTTTGGAAATCAACGGGGAACAGTGGAAGGTTGTGGAGCTGGAAATGTCGAGAGAAGACTATTGCAATATCTCCGTATCATAAAATTTCATCACACCCCTCCGTCAGCGCTAAGCGCTGCTACCAGCTCTGCATAAGTTCCGCCAGTCAATTGCATGCGGCGCGACCGCACCCCAAGGGCACTTCCTTCGGGCACACGTAAAACCAGTAAAAGCAAAAAAGAGAGCCACCCTCGCCGTAATAGCGAAGGTCGCTCTCGTTTTGTTTATTAATCTGTTATCAGAATTTGCCTTCCTTGGCAGCTTCTTCAACACTAACTGCAACAGCAACAGTTGCGCCAACCATCGGGTTGTTGCCCATGCCGATAAGACCCATCATTTCAACGTGAGCCGGAACGGAAGAGGAACCTGCGAACTGAGCGTCAGAGTGCATACGACCCATGGTATCAGTCATGCCGTAGGAAGCAGGACCTGCAGCCATGTTGTCCGGGTGCAGAGTACGTCCTGTGCCGCCGCCGGAAGCAACGGAGAAGTACTTCTTGCCCTGCTCGTTGCATTCCTTCTTGTAGGTACCTGCAACGGGATGCTGGAAACGTGTCGGGTTTGTGGAGTTACCTGTAATGGAAACGCCTACGTTCTCGTGATGCATGATAGCAACGCCTTCCTGAACATCGTCAGCGCCGTAGCACTTAACGGTTGCACGAAGTCCTGTTGAATAGGGCTTTTCGTATACAACATTCAGAGTAGCGGTCTTGTAATCGTACTTGGTCTCTACATATGTAAAGCCGTTGATACGGGAGATGATCTGTGCAGCGTCCTTGCCGAGACCGTTAAGGATAACGCGAAGGGGCTTCTGGCGAACCTTGTTAGCCTTCTCTGCGATACCGATAGCGCCTTCAGCAGCTGCAAATGATTCGTGACCTGCCAGGAAGCAGAAGCACTCGGTCTCCTCCTCGAGGAGCATCTTGCCGAGGTTACCGTGGCCGAGACCAACCTTTCTGTGGTCAGCAACGGAGCCGGGGATACAGAATGCCTGCAGACCCTCGCCGATAGCAGCAGCAGCGTCAGCAGCACGGCGGCAGTCCTTCTTTATAGCGATAGCAGCGCCTACGGTGTAAGCCCAGCATGCATTTTCAAAGCAGATCGGCTGGATCTTCTTAACCTGAGCGTATACATCGAGACCTGCGTCCTTTGTGATCTTTTCAGCTTCTTCGATGGAAGCGATGCCGTACTTTGCAAGAACGGCGTTGATCTGATCAATTCTTCTTTCGTATGATTCAAACAGAGCCATTTTCTTACTCCTTTCTCGGATCGATAATCTTTGCAGCGTCAGCTACACGGCCGTACTGACCCTTTGCTTTTTCCCACGCGTCGTTCGGGGTATCGCCGTTCTTGATGAAGTCGGTCATTTTGCCGAGGCTTACGAACTGATAGCCGATTACCTCGCCGTCCTCGTCGAGAGCGATGCCTGTAACGTAGCCTTCAGCCATTTCGAGGTAACGAACGCCCTTAGCCTTTGTAGCGTACATTGTTCCTACCTGTGAACGAAGGCCCTTGCCGAGGTCCTCAAGTCCTGCGCCAACTGCAAGACCGTCATCGGAGAATGCGCTCTGGGTTCTGCCGTATACGATCTGGAGGAAGAGTTCGCGCATAGCTGTATTGATAGCGTCGCAAACGAGGTCTGTATTGAGAGCCTCAAGGATGGTCTTGCCCTGAAGAATTTCAGCAGCCATAGCTGCGGAATGAGTCATACCGGAGCAGCCGATGGTCTCAATGAGAGCCTCCTCGATAACGCCGTTCTTGACATTCAGAGACAGCTTACATGCGCCCTGCTGGGGAGCACACCAACCGATACCGTGTGTAAAACCGGAAATATCTTCGATCTGCTTAGCGTGGACCCACTTACCCTCTTCGGGGATCGGAGCCGGCTCATGCTTTGCACCCTTAGCAACGGGGCACAGAAGTTCAACTTCTTTTGTGTAAATCATTGTGATCTCCTTTCGTTTTATCGGATAATAACAGGAGACGGCGGCATCGGAAAAGTGTGCATACCGTTTCCAATATATCAATTATAATATTTTTTTGCGTAAATTTCAAGGATTAATTTATGATTTTTTGTCGGATTTGTATCTTTTCTTTAAGTTATTCAAGCTTTGATTAATAAAGAATTTACAACAAAAACATATTGCTTTATTAATTACACTTTATTATAATCATAGCTGTGGTACAATAATGATAACATTCTGACAGGCAGGAGATGCTTTTATGAAAAATAACAGGATCAGAAGAACTCTTATGATAGCTGTGCTTTGTATGACGCTTGCAGGAAGTGCCGCTCTTACAGGCTGCGGACAGACAACGACCGAAAACTCGGCTGTAGTATCGGCTTCGTCTGCTGCGGCTTCAACGGTAACACTTGACGGCGCGGATACCGATGATTCATATTCCGAAGCGGACAGCGTGAAAATCACACTGGACGGCACCTCGGCAAAAGCCGAAGGCGACGGGGTGAGCATAGACGGCGGAACGGTTACGATAAAAGCTGCCGGAACCTATGTAGTAAGCGGAACTCTCAGCGACGGCAGCATCGTTATTGACGCCGGTAAGGACGACCAGGTTAAGCTTGTGCTGAATAATGCTGATATCAGCAGTACATCAAGCTCTGCAATTTATGCTGCAAAGTGCGCCAAGACAATAATCCTCCTTGCAGAGGGCACTACCAATACCGTTTCCGACGGCAGCTCCTATGTTGCTGATTCCTCAGATACGGAAACCGACGGTGAGGATCTGCCCAATGCCGCAGTATTTGTCAAGGATGACCTGACAATCCTCGGAGAGGGTACACTTAACGTAAAGGGCAATGCACGCAACGGCATTACCTCAAAGGATACACTTATCATCACAGGCGGCAATATTAATATTACAAGCGCAAATCACGGACTGACGGGCAAGGACAACCTGCACGTCAGCGGCGGTACACTCAGCATTACCTCCGGCGGCGACGGAATGCGCTCGACATATTCCGATGAAACGGACAACGATAAGGGTCATGTATATATTGAAGGCGGTACAGTGAATATCACCTCAACTAAAGACGGAATCCAGTCCGAAAAGAACCTTACCATAAACGGCGGTACGGTCAATATCACCTCCGGCAGCGGAGAGAATGCAAGCGAGGACGTCAGCAGAAAGGGCCTTAAATCCGGTTATGCTATTGCAATCGGCGGCGGAGAGGTCAATATTACATCCCCCGACGACGGAATACATTCCAACGATACACTGACCGTTTCCGGCGGCAAGGTCAACATCAAGGCAGGGGACGACGGTATTCATGCGGACAGCTCAATGACAATTTCAGACGGAACCGTTACAATTTCGGAAGCTTATGAGGGACTTGAGGCTGAAACCGTTACCATAAGTGGCGGTACGCTTGATATTACTTCCACCGACGACGGTATAAACTGCGCAGGCGGCGACGATAACAGCGGCTTCGGCGGTATGGACGGCAATATGAAGTTCGGCGGCAGAGGCGGCGGTATGAACGATGTTTCCGATACGGCAGCCCTTACCGTCAGCGGCGGCACAGTCTATGTCAATGCACAGGGCGACGGTCTTGACAGCAACGGCAGCATGGATATTTCCGGCGGTACCATCGTTGTAAACGGAACGACCCAGGGCGGCAACGGCATTATTGACCATGGCGGCAAAATGACTGTAACCGGCGGTACGATCGTCGGAGCCGGAACCTCGGATATGCTTGAAATGCCCGATGATGCATCAACAGAATATACAATGGTTGCTCTGTTTGACAACAGTCAGGCTGCAGGAACACTTGTATATGTAACTGACAGCAGCGGAAAGGTTATCGCTGCAATGTCACCTGAAAAGAATTTCGGCTGCTTTATTCTGACTTCACCGTCCCTGAAATCCGGCGAGACCTATAACATCTACCTCGGCGGTACTGTAACGGGAGAGTCGACCCACGGCTACTGCAGCAACGGCGCTGTTGACGGCGGAACACTTTTCACAAGCTTTACGCTTTCAGATAAAGTTACCTATGTAAATTCAAGCGGTGTTACAACATATACCGGAATGGGCGGTAAGAATTTTGACAGGGGTCAGATGCCGTCTGGCGGAATGACTCCTCCGAACGGTATGACTCCTCCCGACGGCGCGTCAATGCCGGAAGGTATGACCACGCCGCAGGGAATGACGCCTCCGGGCAGCTCAGATCAGAATAACACATGATAATATTATACGGCTGTGACTTCCGGGTCACGGCCGTTACTTTTTATTTCTTGATAGTAAAAATAAAGAATATTTACTATATTTTTTAGCATATGCACAAAAAATACTTGTTATTGTTGATGTTTTGTGGTAGAATAAAAATATTCGATTGTCAACAGCATCGAAAATAGTACAATAGTATCATATTTTGACCGATGCTGTCGAATAAATAGGAGAGTAGACTCCGGAAATTATCAGGTGGGATGAAAAATGAATTCTAAAACGCTGATCTACATCGTAAAACGTGTTCTTCTTGCCATTTTTACAGTGTGGGTCGTAATTACTGTCACATTTTTCGTTATGCATTCTGTCCCGGGCGGACCGTTTGTCGGCGAAAAGGCGACCACTCCTGCTGTGCAGGCTGCCATGGAAGCAAAATACGGGCTTGACAAGCCTTTGTACGAGCAGTATTTCACATATCTCGGCGATATCGTGACAAAGTTTGATTTCGGACCTTCCCTTAAAAACAGGGGCAGAATGGTTATTGACATCATCCTTGACGGAATGAAAACCTCTATGATGCTCGGTCTTATCGCTGCGGGCGTGTCCACTGTATGCGGTGTCGTTCTCGGCGCTGTTGCTGCACTCCGCAGAAACAAGCTTATCGACAGAATCATCATGGTAGTAACTACCGCGTTCGTGTCAATGCCGTCGTTCATAATGGGTGCATTGCTGTTGGCGCTTTTTGCCGTTCAGCTGCAGCTGCTTCCTGCGAACGGTGCAACTCCTGCAGGACTTGTGCTGCCGATAATTACCCTTGCACTCTATCCTATGGCATACATAACAAGACTTACACGCTCATCCATGCTTGATGTTCTCGGACAGGATTATATCCGCACAGCTAAGGCAAAGGGCGTATCAGGTCCGCGCATTATCTTCGGACATGCGCTCAAAAACTCGCTTATCCCGGTTCTGACGTATCTCGGACCTATGCTTGCTTACATTGTTACGGGTTCTCTTGTTGTAGAGCAGATCTTCGCTGTTCCCGGCATCGGCCGCGCATTTGTCAGCAGCATTACAAACCGCGACTACCCGATGATAATGGGCACAACGATCATCCTTGCTGTTCTGATCGTTGTTATGAACCTTGTAACGGATATCCTCTACAAGATCGTGGATCCGAGAATTACCCTTGAATAAGGAGAAGCAGAAATGGAAATAAAGAAGAAAAGACTAACCTGCCATGTCGATCTGGATGCGTTTATTCCGGCTTCCGACGAGGATAAGTCATATATGGTGCAGATGCGCCCTTCCACAACATTTTTCAAGGACGGCATCAGGCGCCTTTACAAAAACAAGATCGCATTCATCAGCTTTATCGTTATAGTGCTGATTACTCTTACAAGCATTATTATTCCGATGTTCTGGCCGTATTCATACGAAACTCAGCTCGGTGTTGTTCCCGGAAAGCCTGTTGACTCTTCCTACAACAACCTCAAGCCCTTTGAATACGGAAAAACCGAGCAGAAAAGCATTGACGCCGGGGAGCAGGTATTTCCTCATATCTTCGGTACTGATGCCGCAGGCAGAGATTACTTCATCCGTGTTATTTACGGAACGAGAGTATCCCTTGCAGTTGGCTTTTTTGCAAGTATCATCGTTCTTGTAATCGGTACGGTAGTAGGCTCTGTTTCGGGCTATTTCGGCGGCAAGGTGGATCTGATAATAATGCGGTTTGTAGATATTATCTATTCCTTGCCGGATATGCTGATGGTAATCCTTCTTTCTACGGTGCTCAAGCTTACGCTGCAGCCCGTTATAGAAGGAACGGTGCTCGAATCGATAGGTTCCAATATTATCAGCCTTTTCATAGTATTTGCTCTGCTGTACTGGGTCAGCATGTCACGTCTTATCAGAGGTCAGATCCTGTCCCTTCGTGAGCAGGAGTATGTTCTCAGTGCTCGCGCAACAGGCGCAAAGGGCGGCTGGATCATTACAAAGCACCTCATCCCGAACTGCATCAGCGTTGTAATCATTTCCGCTGCACTGCAGATTCCGTCAGCAATATTCACTGAAAGCTACCTTTCATTCCTCGGACTCGGCGTTAATGCGCCGATGCCGTCACTGGGTTCGCTTGCTGCAGACGCTCTAAACGGTCTTTCAAGCTACCCCTATCGACTGATAATTCCTGCTGTGGTCATTTCCCTTATCGTGCTCAGCCTCAACCTCTTCGGCGACGGTCTGCGCGATGCATTTGACCCGAAGCTCAATGCGTAAGGGAGGGAATGACGTGGCATTACTTGAAGTTAAAAATCTGAAGACCTCCTTTTTCACCGATGCAGGTGAGGTAAAAGCTGTAAATGATGTTTCCTTTACACTTGAACGCGGCAAGGTGCTCGGAATAGTTGGTGAGTCCGGCTCCGGTAAATCCGTAACGGCGTATTCCATAATGCAGATACTCGCCGGAACAGGAAAGATAGTCGGCGGCTCTATCAAATTCGACGGGCAGGAGCTTGTCGGACAGGGCGAAAAGGTTATGAAAAACATCAGGGGCAACAGGATCTCCATCATTTTCCAGGATCCTATGACATCCCTGAATCCGACATATACTATAGGACGTCAGCTTATGGAGGCAATACTCCTCCACACTGACAGAAACCGCAAGCAGGCGTATGAGCGTGCTGTGGAAATGCTCAGACTTGTTAATGTAAATGAGCCGGAAAGACGTATGAAGCAGTATCCCTATGAATTTTCCGGCGGTATGAGACAGCGTGTTATGATAGCAATGGCTCTTGCATGCGAGCCGGATATACTTATCGCTGACGAACCGACGACTGCTCTTGACGTTACGATCCAGGCTCAGATACTTGAGCTCATGGGTTCACTGCAGAGGGAGCTTGGCATGGCTATCATCATGATAACCCATGACCTTGGTGTTGTTGCGCAGATATGCGATGAGGTTATCGTAATGTATGCCGGTTCTATCTGCGAGCAGGGAACGGCGGATGAAATATTCTATAACCCCTGTCACGAATATACAAAGGGCCTTATGCGTTCCATTCCTACGGCTGATACCGCAGGAAAAAGGCTGCAGCCTATTACAGGTACGCCTATTGACCTTCTCAATATGCCGAAAGGCTGCCCCTTTGCTCCGCGCTGCAATAACGCGATGAAGATATGCATCAGGGAAAAGGCGGAACGCATGCAGATCAATGACGACCATGCTGCAAGCTGCTGGATGAATGTCAAAAAAGGCGTTGAAAGCGGAGAAATCGAGCTTGAAGTGAAAGGCGGCGATAAAAATGGCTGACAAGAAACCGCTGAAAAATGATAAAAAGGAAAAGCCTGCAAAGGCCGCTAAAAAGGCAAAGGAAGAAAAAAAGACTGACAGCAAGCCGCTGATCGAGGTCAGGGATCTTAAAGAGTATTTCTACCTCAGCAACGGTCTTTTCCGTTCAAAGCCGCTGAAGGCTGTTGACGGAGTTTCGTTTTCAATCAAAAAGGGTGAAACCCTCGGCCTGGTTGGTGAATCCGGCTGCGGAAAGACAACTGTCGGCAGAACGCTTCTGCACCTTTATAAACCCACGGGCGGCGAGATACTCTTTGAGGGAAAGCCGATAAAGACCCGCGAGGATATCAAGAATTACCGCAGAAAGGCAACGATGGTTTTCCAGGATCCGTATTCATCGCTTAACCCGAGAATGACGGTATCCGATATTATCGGCGAGCCGCTGGATGTACACAAGCTTTACAGCAGCAAGGGCGACCGTATGGAGCGCATACTTGAGCTTATGGGCTATGTCGGACTGAACAGCGAACATGCCGCACGTTATGCTCATGAATTTTCAGGCGGTCAGCGCCAGAGAATCGGTATAGCCCGTGCGCTTGCCGTTAACCCGGACTTTATCGTATGTGACGAGCCTGTTTCGGCTCTGGACGTATCAATTCAGGCGCAGGTTGTCAATATGTTCGACGAGCTGCAGGAAAAGCTTGGGCTTACATATCTTTTTATAGCCCACGATCTTCTTGTTGTACGTCATATTTCTGACAGAATAGCGGTAATGTACCTCGGACGCATGGTGGAGCTTGCTCCGGCAGCCGAGATATATGACAAACCTCTGCATCCGTATTCAAAGTCACTTCTGTCTGCTGTTCCCGTGCCTGATCCGAAGATCGCAAGGAACAACAAGCGAATAGTTCTGTCAGGCGATATCCCCAGCCCGGTAAATGCTCCCAGCGGGTGTCCCTTCCGTACCAGATGCAAGTATGCAACGGACAAATGTGCCGAAAGCATGCCTGAGTTCAAGGAGGTTTCCACGGGTCACTTCGTGGCATGTCACCGTCTGGCGGAAATCAATTAGTTATTCTGACGCTAAGCGTCACTATAATATAAAAATTTAAAGAAAGAAAGGATCGCAAACAAATGAAACTCAAAAAGTTTATGGCAGGAACGCTGAGCGGCGTTATGCTCCTCAGCCTTGCAGCGTGCACAGGCACCGAGACAACGTCCAGCAATTCCGGCGCCGGCGGAAACGGCGGCAGCAGCACAGGAGCAAGTGAAATTTCCGTTAGTATCGCAAGTGAGCCCGATACTATCGACCCTGCTCTTAACTCTGCAGTTGATGGTGCAACACTTATCGCTCACCTTTTCTCGGGTCTTGCAAAATGGGCACAGGATGACAAGGGTAACCTTGAAATCGTTCCCGATGCAGCAAAGGAACTGGTTGAGGGCGTAGAAAACGAAGACGGTACGGTAACATATACCTATACACTCCGTGACGGCCTGAAATGGTCAGACGGCAAGGACGTTACAGCAGGCGACTTTGAATTTGCATGGCAGCGTGCAGCTTCCACAGCTCTTGCAGCTGACTACGGCTACATGTTCGAGGTTGTAGACGGCTATAGCGACATCTGGGCTACAAATGACAAGGACGAATATATCAATCCTGACGCTAAGCTGAATGTCAAGGCTAAGGACGATAAGACCCTTGAGGTTACTCTTTCAGGTGCAGTTTCCTACTGGAACGAGCTGCTCGCATTCCCGACCTACTTCCCGGTAAGAGAAGATGTTGTTTCCAACGATTCATGGGCAACAGATCCTTCTACATTCGTATGCAACGGTATGTACAAGCTTGCTTCCTGGGAGCACAACAGCCTTATCACACTCGAAAAGAATGCTGATCATCCTGATGCTGAAAAGGTAACAATGGACAAGATCAACTTCTATCTGTCTGATGATGCCAATAACATGCTCTCCAACTTCAAGAACGGCGAATGGCTCCTTATCGACGACGTTCCCACAAATGAAATCGCTTCTCTCAAGAGCGAGTATCCGGATGAGTTCTTCAACGTTGGTCAGATCGGCACATACTATGTATGTTGGAACATCAACGAAAAGATCCTCCCCGAGAATTCTACTCTCACAGGCGTTGAGGCTGAAAAGGCTAAGGCTGAAATCAGAAATGCAGTTTCTCTGCTCCTCGATCGTAACTACATCGTAAACGACATTGCACAGGGCGGTCAGCTTCCGGCTTCCTCCTTCGTTGCTATGGGTCTTACAGATGCTGACGGTTCACAGTTCTACAAGAACTGCGGCGTAAGCTCAGACTTTGACGGTTACTTCAATACATCTGCTGATGCTCTTGAGGCTAACTACAACTCCGCTATCGAAACTCTGAAGAAGTACTATGACTACGATGAGTCCTCCAAGAAGTTCACAAACTTCCCGACAATGACCTACCTCTACAACACAAGCGAAAGCCATAAGGCAATCGGCGAATACATCCAGAGCGCACTCGCAGGCGTTGGTATCACAATGAACCTCGAGAACCAGGAGTGGGCAACATTCCTTAACACTCGTAAGCAGGGTGATTATTCTATCGCTCGTAACGGCTGGCTTGCTGACTACAACGACCCGATCAGCTTCCTCGACATGTGGACAACTGCTTCCGGTAACAATGACGTTCAGTTCGGTAAGGGCGAAAACGCAGACGTAAAGGCTTATAACCTCGACATCACAGAGTTCTCAAATACAGCAAAGGTTGAGAACGGCACATGGGCAGAGACTTATGACGTTCTTATCGCTCAGATCAAGTCCTGCACAGACAAGACAACCCGCTACAAGATGATGCACAAGGCAGAGGATATGCTCATGGAAACAGGCTGCATTACACCTATCTACTACTACACAGATATGTACATGCTCAGCAAGAACGTAAAGGGCTTCTTCTCCAACCCGCTTGGCTACAAGTACTTCATGTACTGCACAGTTGAAGGCTGATAGAAAACCTTTATAAGCGAATACGACCCGGGGACGGCTTTCGTCTCCGGGTTTTGTTTTTATGAGCTTACGGGAAGCAGGTAAATTTGAAATTATTTTCAAAAACTATTGTCATTCTCTCGGGTTTGGGTGTATAATAGTGATACATAATATTACAGGAGGGATTTCCCATGAACATTATAGACAAGGTAAGCGCAGGTATTACCGCTTCTGTTGATCTGATTGTAGATAAGAACAGAGAGCTTGCACAGCTCAACCGTCTTGAAGCAATAATCAAGAACGAGACAGATGTTCTTAATCATGCGTATATCGCTCTGGGCAAGCAGTATTTCCTCATGCTCGAGGGTGACGCTGAAGAAACCGATATGTCACAGGTTTGCGAGGCTGTAAAGCTTTCTGAAAAAAGACTCAAGAAGGCACAGACACGCTATGACTACATCAAGGCTTACGGCATTCCCGACAACGCTGTTGATAATGTAGAAAATAACTACAATGCAGAAAATAAAGTTGACGCTGAAAGCGCAGAAACTGCTCCGGCAGAAAAGGAATGCACAGAGTGCGCAGAAGAAGAAACCGGCGACATTACTATTGCTTCCGTAGAGGAAAAGGTAGAAACCACGGAAGAAAAGGCTGCAAAGGCAGTTGAGGAGATTAAGAAAAAGCGCTCCGGTAAGAAGGACAACGCTGACGCAGAGGCTGCTAACGACTGATAATATCCAAGCCTGCGGCTGAAAAAATCTTTCTGCCGGTACAGCGAAAATAATAAAGTCCAATGGACCCGATGTATTTACTGCATCGGGTCTTGCCAGTTTTACGGGATTCTGACCAAAGGGTCAACGTTAAGTGCGGACAGCCAGCTTGCCGCTTCGGGCAATGCGGGCAACACTTTTCTTAATATATATAATTTATATTTCTCTTTTACAAATGTATTTTGTTGTTCTGTTGCCCGGAAATGCTTCAAAGCCAGTGCTGATGCGGTTTTCAGCCCGGGCAATGCTTCGGTTTTTCATTGCCCGTCAATGCCGGTCACAAATTATCTGCGATTTCCCGGTTATGCAAAGAGTAATACAGTTCTCTCTTTGGCCACACTGTTACCATCTCAGTTATGTGATGGGTTGAAGAAATGAGGATAATGATGTATAATATAGGAAAAGAGAGGTGCTTGCTATGCTTAGCGAACTTGTTAAAGATTATTCTGCATGCCCGCAGGTGCAGGCCATCGTATTGGGCGGATCGAGAGCCGGAAACAATAATGACAAAAGCTCCGACTACGATTTGTACGTGTACCTGAAAGATGAATTTCCGGAGGAGGAAAGGCGCGAAATACTGCAGAAATATTGCAGCAACATGGAAGTCGGCAATAAATACTGGGAATATGAGGATAACTGCGTGTTTAAAGACGGCGTTCCGATAGATATTATCTACCGTAAACTGGAGCGGTTTGTCGATTACCTTGAAATGGTAGTGGAAAAATACAGGGCGATGAACTGCTATACCACATGCTTCTGGCATAACCTTGTTACAGCCGAGATTCTTTACGATCCGGAGGGTGTGTATGCCGAGGCTAAAAAACGCTTTGACGTTCCGTACCCTGCAGAGCTGAAGGAAAATATCATCCGCCGCGGTAGAAAGCTTTTGTCGGGCAATCTGCCGTCCTTTGACAAGCAGATCGGAAAGGCTGTTAAACGCGATGATATCGTCAGCGTCAACCATAGAGTAACGGAATTTGTTGCAACATATTTTGACGTTATCTTTGCACTGAATGAAAAGACACACCCCGGAGAAAAAAAGCTTATCAGCATTGCCAGAAAAGAGTGCAGTATACTTCCGGATAACTTTGAAGAAAATCTGAGGATTATGTTTGCAGATATGTATACTGCTCCTGAAAAGCTTGCTTCGGATATTCAGAGGATAATTGACGAGCTTGACAAAACTCTCGGCGCAGAGGGATACTGATGCACGCCGGCATGGAGGAGAACAATGAAGGATAAGATATTACTTATTTTGCAGTCTGCAGAAGACTATATATCCGGCGAGGAGCTCAGCCGGCAGCTTGGTGTTTCACGCACTGCTGTCTGGAAGAATATAAACGCCCTGCGCAAACAGGGGTATGTGATAAATTCTGTGACAAATAAAGGCTACCTCCTGGAAAAAAGCCCTGATGTGCTCAGTGCTGCAGTTGTGATGGACGGTCTTGATACGGTGCTTGTCGGCACAAAGGTTGAAGTGCTCGAAACGGTTGATTCCACCAACAACGAGGCTAAACGCCGTGCAGCACAGGGGGAGAAGAGCGGACTTGTAATTGCCGCTCAGGAGCAGACCGGCGGCAAGGGCAGACTCGGCAGGGTCTGGAGCTCTGACAGGGGAGGACTGTATTTTACCGTGCTTCTGCGGCCTGAGCTTCCGCCGTCTGATATTGCTTCAATTACGCTTGCAGCAGGGTACGCAGTGTGCCTCGCAATCAGAAAGCATACAGGTATTGACGCACGTATAAAATGGCCGAATGATATAATAGTCGGCAACAGAAAGATAGTCGGTATACTGACGGAAATGGCTGCACAGAGCGATATGCTCGATTATGTTGCCGTCGGGATAGGTATCAATGTGAATAATGAGTCTTT